>NZ_JBEYTW010000006.1:0-177206 GCF_040643275.1 Spirillospora sp. NPDC047418 | reverse complement strand
GGCCCCAGCGGGTCTTCCGGCCGTTGTCGAGCCCCGGGTTGCGGGGGAGCCGAGCCGCTGGCGCGTCTGGGGAAACGCCCTCTCGTTCGGCGGGCCGGGTGACCTCCGGGCGCAGAGCGCCCTCCGGCCACCCGACTCGTAAGGCGGTGGCCAGGCTTACCGGCCCTTGGGGCTGATGCCGAGGGACATGCCGGCGAGGCCGCGGCTGCGGCCGCCGAGTTTGTCGGCGATGGTGCGCAGCTCCTTGGCGGCGCCCGCGTCGGGGTCGGACAGCACCAGCGGGACGCCGTTGTCGCCGCCCTCGCGCAGGCGCGGGTCGATCTGCACCTGGCCGAGCACGGGGACGCGGGTGCCGAGCGTCTTGGTCAGCGCGTCCGCGACCGTCTGGCCGCCGCCCTCGCCGAAGAGGTGCTGCTGCTCGCCGCAGTGCGGGCAGGACAGGTACGACATGTTCTCGATCACGCCGACGACCTGCTGGTGCGTCTGCGCGGCGATCGCGCCGGCCCGCTCGGCGACCTCCGCGGCGGCCTGCTGCGGGGTGGTGACGACGAGGATCTCCGCGGACGGCAGCAGCTGCGCGACGGAGATCGCGATGTCGCCGGTGCCGGGCGGCAGGTCCATCAGCAGGATGTCGAGGTCGCCCCAGTACACGTCCGAGAGGAACTGCTGGAGCGCGCGGTGCAGCATCGGCCCGCGCCACACGACCGGCTGGTTCCCGGCGGTGAACATGCCGACCGAGATCACCTTCACGTCGTGCGCGGTCGGCGGCAGGATCATGTCCTCGACCTTGGTGGGCGAGTTCTGCACGCCCAGCATGCGCGGCACCGAGTGGCCGTAGATGTCGGCGTCCACGACCCCGACCTTGCGGCCCTGCGCGGCCAGCGCGGCGGCGAGGTTCACCGTCACCGACGACTTGCCGACGCCGCCCTTGCCGCTCGCCACCGCGTACACCTTGGTCAGCGAGTTCGGCTGGGCGAACGGGATCTCCTTGGCGGGCTGCCCGCCGCGGAGCTTGGTCTGCAGGTTCTTGCGCTGCTCCTCGCTCATCACGTCCAGGTCGACCTGGACGGAGGCGACCCCGTCGAGTTTGGAGACGGCCTCCGTGACGCGTTTGGTGATGGTGTCCTTCATCGGACATCCGGCCACGGTCAGGAACACGCCGACGCGGACGGTGCCGTCCGAGGCGATGTCGACGCTCTTGACCATGTCGAGCTCGGTGATGGGCTTGTGGATCTCAGGATCGTTCACCGTGGCGAGAGCCTCGGTCACCCGCTCGGTCGTCAACTGGGAGGCCATGGCTCCATGGTATGAACCCCGAGGGCGTACCCGTTAATCAGGGTGTCGGTCCTCACATGTCGCGTGCGTCTCCATCGCGCCGGCGGCCCGCCGGCCGTACCATCGGTCCGGTGACCACCGGTATCCTCGCGTCCGCCGAGCCGGCTGTCTGGCGGACGATGCTGCGCGCGCAGGCGCAGCTCTCCCGCCGGCTGCAGGCGGACCTGGCGGCCCGGCACGACCTCGCGCTCGCCTCCTACGAGGTGCTCATGCACCTCGGCGAGGCGGCGGGCGGGCGGCTGCGGATGAACGACCTCGCCGACCGGGTGCTGCTGTCGCGCAGCGGGCTGACCCGGCTCGTCGACCGGCTGCAGCGCGACGGGCTGGTGATCAGGCAGTCCTGCGCGGACGACGCCCGCGGCCTGTACGCCGCGCTGACCCCCGCCGGGCGGGACCGGCTCGCCGAAGCCGCCCCGACCTACCGGCAGGGCGTCCAGGAGCACCTGCTCAGCCGGCTGGACGAGGCCGACCTGCGCACCCTCGGGCACATCCTCGACAAGCTCGCCGACGAGAACGCCCCCGCCTGACGCCCCGCCCCGGGGCGCGGCCGCCCACGCGGCATGCTCCTTCTACGGGGCGTGCTCCTTCGCGTCCAGGTCCCTGATGATCTGCTGGAGCTCCGAGCGCAGGAAGTCGCGGGTGACGACCTCGCTCAGCGCCACCCGCAGCCCGGCGATCTCCCGGGTCAGGTATTCGGTGTCGGCGATGCCGCGGTCGCCGCGGGCCCGGTCCTGCTCGTACTGGACGCGGTCCCGGTCGTCCTGCCGGTTCTGCGCGAGCAGGATCAGCGGCGCCGCGTAGGACGCCTGCAGCGACAGCATCAGGGTCAGGAAGATGAACGGGTACGGGTCGAACTTCAGCGCGTCGGGCGCCGCCAGGTTCCACACGATCCACACCGCGACGAACACGGTCATGTAGACGATGAACCTGGCGGTGCCGAGGAACCGCGCGATCCGCTCCGACAGCCGCCCGAACGACTCGGGGTCGTAGTGGATCCGCGGCAGCAGCGTCCGGCGGACCTCCCTCGGCTGGTCCAGGCGCGCGCTCATCGGCCGTGTCGTCATCATGTCGTCCCCCGCAGAGCCTCTTCCTCGGGATCGGCGGACTCCTCGGCGGCGGCGTCCATCACCGCCTCCCGCCAGTCCTCGGGCAGCAGATGGTCGAGGACGTCGTCGATCGTCACCGAGCCGAGCAGGTGCCCGGTCTCGTCCACGACGGCGCCCGCGACGAGGTTGTAGGTGGCCAGGAACATCGCGACGGCCTCCAGCGACATGGTGGGCCGCAGCGGATCGAGTTCGGTGTCGACGATCCCGCTGACGAGCGTCGGCGGCGGCTCGCGCAGCAGCTTCTGGAAGTGCACCGTGCCGAGGTACTGGCCGGTGGGCGTCGCGGTCGGCGGCCGGCACACGTACACCTGCGCGGCGAGCGCCGGGTTCAGGTCGGGGCGGCGGATCAGCGCGAGCGCCTCGGCGACCGTCGCGTCCGGCGCGACGATCACCGGGTCGGTGGTCATCAGCCCGCCCGCCGAGTGGTCGGGGTAGGTGAGCAGCCGCCGCACCGGGGCCGCGTCCTGCGGCTCCATCAGCGTCAGCAGCCGCTCGCGCTGCTCGGTCGGCAGCTCCCCGAGCAGGTCGGCGGCGTCGTCGGGGCCCATCACCTCCAGGACGTCGGCGGCCCGCTCCACGCTCAGCTTGCCGAGGATCTCGATCTGGTCGTCCTCGGGCAGCTCCTCCAGGACGTCGGCGAGCCGCTCGTCGTCCAGCGCGGCCGCGACCTCGGTGCGCCGCTTGGCCGGCAGCTCGTGCACGATGTTGGCGAGGTCGGCGGCCTTCATCTGCCCGAACGCGGCGATCAGCCCGGCCGCGCCCTGCCCGTGCTCGACGGCGGAGAAGCCCTCCAGGGCGTCCCAGTCGACGACCATGCTCTCCCCGCGCTTGCGCAGCGCGCGGCCCGTCCGGCGGCTGACGGCGACCTTGCCGACCAGCCAGTCCCGCGTCCGGGTCGGCTCCATCGCCACGTCCACGACGGAGACCGGCTCGCCCGAGTCGCGGAACCGGATCGTCCGGTCCAGCATCTCCGCGATGACGAGCGTCTCCGACTCCCGCTTGCTGAAGCGCCGCACGTTGAGCCGGCCGTCGAAGACGATCGCGTCCGCCTCGATCACCGTCACCCGGGTCATCGGCAGGAACACCGCCCGCCGCGACGCGACCTCCACCACCAGCCCGAGCACCCGCGGCGGGCGCGGCGCCAGCCGCAGCGCGACCACGACGTCGCGGACCCTGCCGACCTGGTCCCCGGCCGGGTCGAACACCGCGATGCCCGCCAGCCGGGCGATGAACACCCGTGTCGGAGCCGCACTCATGGTCCGGACACTACCCATGATCGACCCGCCAATCCGGACCCGGCACGCCAGACCGGACTCTTCGGGCGGGGCATGTCACAGTCCGCGCGGGTGTTCCGTCCCAGGGGGCATGAAAGGGTTGACGACGATGACCGACGACGCTTTCGAGGAGCACCGCAACCTGCTGTTCGCGGTGGCCTACCGGATGCTGGGCACGGCCGCCGACGCGGAGGACGCCGTGCAGGACGCGTGGCTCCGCTGGTCCTCGGGCGACCGGTCGGGGGTGGCCGACCCGAAGGCCTACCTCGTCCGGATCACCACCAACGTCGCGCTCGACCGGCTGCGCTCGGCGCAGGCCCGGCGGGAGACCTATGTCGGGCCGTGGCTGCCGGAGCCGATGCTGACCAGCCCGGACGTCGCCGAGGACGTCGAGCTGTCGGAGTCGGTGTCCATCGCCATGATGGTCGTCATGGAGACGCTGAGCCCGCTGGAGCGGGCCGTCTTCGTCCTCAAGGAGGTCTTCGGCTACCCGTACGCGGAGATCGCGGCGGCGCTGGACCGGTCGGAGGCGTCCGTGCGGCAGCTCGGCACCCGCGCCCGCAAGCACGTGGAGGCGCGCCGCCCCCGCTTCGAGGCGGGCGGCGCCGAGCGGCGCGCCGCGACCGAGCGGTTCCTCGACGCTGTCCTCGGCGGCGACATCAACCGGCTCATGGAGGTCCTCGCCCCGGACGTCGCGCTGTGGTCGGACGGCGGCGGCAAGGTCCGCGCCCCGCGCCGGGCGATCTTCGGCGCCGACAAGGTGGGCCGCTTCCTCGGCGGGATCAGGGGCGTGGCCTACCAGGGCGTCGCCGCCGGCGACATGCGGTTCGAGCGCGTCGAGGTCAACGGCGAGCCGGCGATCGTGGTGGCCGGCCCGGACGGCCCGATCAGCGCCGTCACCGTCGACGTCGACGAGGCCGGCCAGGTCCAGACGATCCACCTGGTCGCCAATCCGGACAAGCTGCGGGCCCTCGCGGAGGGCCGCCGGCTCCCGATGTAGCCGCCGCCCGGCGCGTGCCGTCCGGCGCGGCCGGCGGTCGGCTCGGCTAGCGGTCGGCCTGGCTAGCGGTCGGCCTGGCGGCGCTTGCCGCCGAGCATGCGCGGCGGCGGGCCGGCGGTGGTCGCCCGGGTCGGCACCGGGCGGACGGCCGCGTAGTCCCCGTCCGCCGTCACGACCTCGTCCACCGGGGTCAGCCGGACGATCCACGACTCGGTCGCCCACGTCTCGACCTGGCCCTCGTGGGTGCGGGCGTTGAGGCGCTCCTTGGCGAGGACCGGCGTCACGGCGTCCCACGACTCGGTGCCCGGCTCGACCACCTGGACGTCGGCGGTGAACGACAGGAGCCGCCCGCCCTTGTCCTTGCTGCGGAGGATCACCGTCACGTGCGCGGACTCGGCCAGCCCCGGCAGCGGCTGCTCGCCCTCGCCGCCGGTCAGCACGTAGGCGGCGCCGTCGTGCCACACGTGCCAGGCGGCCCGCGGCTGCGGCAGGCCGGGCAGGTCCAGCCACAGCACCCCCGACTTCCTGGCCGCCTCCTCCACCAGCGCCCTGTTCAGACCCATGCCGTCCAGACCCATGTCCGCAGGGTCTCACACCGGCTGGATAGCATCCGGGCCATGCGCTCTCGACGTACGACCCTCGCCGTCCCGGGCAGCAACCCGCGCTTCATCGAGAAGGCGCAGGGCCTGCCCGCCGACGAGATCTTCCTCGACCTGGAGGACGCCGTCGCGCCGTCCGCGAAGGAGGACGCCCGCTCGACCGTCGCCGCCGCGCTCAACGAGGGCGACTGGTCCGGCCGGACGCGGGTGGTGCGCGTCAACGACCTCGACACGCACTGGGCCTACCGGGACGTGATCGAGGTCGTCGAGGCCGCCGGCGCGAACCTGGACGCGATCATGCTGCCGAAGGTGTCGGACGCCACCCACGTCCAGTGGCTCGACCGGCTGCTCACCCAGATCGAGCGGGCGACCGGCCTGCCGGTGGGCCGCATCGCCATCGAGGCCCAGATCGAGGACGCCCAGGGCCTGACGAACATCGACGCGATCGCCGCGTCGTCGCCCCGGCTGGAGGCCCTCGTGCTCGGGCCGGGCGACCTCATGGCGTCGCTCAACATGAGGACCCTCGTCGTCGGCGAGCAGCCGCCCGGCTACACCGAGGGCGACGCCTACCACCACATCCTCATGCGGATCCTGATCGCCGCCCGCGCCCGCGGCCTGCAGGCCGTCGACGGGCCCTACTTCAACGTCCGGGACGTGGACGCCTTCACGCGGGTCGCGCAGCGCTCCGCCGCGCTCGGCTTCGACGGCAAGTGGGTCCTGCACCCGGCGCAGATCGAGGCCGGGAACGCGGTGTTCTCCCCGTCCCAGGACGACTACGACCACGCCGAGCTGATCCTGGACGCCTACGACCACTCGCTGCGCGAGGGGCGCGGCGCCGCCACCCTCGGCGACGAGATGATCGACGAGGCGTCCCGCAAGATGGCGCTCGTCATCGCCGCCAAGGGCCGCGCCGCCGGGCTGCCTCGCACCAAGCGGTTCGACCCCCGCGGGCACTGACTGGCCGTACGATTCGTCCCACGTACGGAGGGTCCACGGGAGGGGTCGCACGTGTCAGAACCAGGGGAGAGCACCGGCTGGGCACCGCCGGACGCCGCCGTCCCCGCCCCCGGACCCGGCCCCGAGCCCGGCCGCCCCGAGCAGCCCCAGCCCCAGCCGCACCTCCAGCCGCAGCCTTCTGGCGGCGGCGGTCCGGACTACGTGCCCGGGATGCCCTACTGGCCGGGAGCACCCGCCCAGCCCGGCGCGCAGGGACAGGCGTACGCGCCCGGCCCCTACCCGCCGGCCCCCTACGGGCCGGGGGCGTACGGCCCCGGGTACGGGTACGGGTACGGCATGCCGCCGGCCAAGCGGCCGTGGGCGGTGCCCCCGCCCGAGGGGCGGCCCTACCACCAGGCGGCGCGGGACGAGGCGCACCGGTGGTGGCGCCCGCTGCTGGGCAGCGTGGTGCTCCTCGTCGGCGGGCTCGGGCTCGCGATCCCGCTGATGGTCGTGGGGATGTTCGTCAACGCGGTGGTCACCGGGGAGGTGCCGGACCCCGCCACGGCGGACACCGACTCGATCTTCGGCAACGACACCGCGGACCTCGTGTTCAACCTCGGGTCGCTCGCCCTGTTCCTGCCGGTGGCGCTGGGCGTCGCGTGGCTGGTCCAGCGGCGGCGGCCGGGCACCCTGTCGTCGGTCGCGGGACGGCTGCGGTGGCGCTGGATGCTGGCGTGCTCCGGCCTGGCGCTCGCGTTCTGCGTCGTGTCCTACGCGACGTCGGTCGTGGCGGCCATCGCGATGGACGACCAGTCGGGCGCCGGCGAGCACTGGGTCGGCTGGGGCCGGTTCCTGGCCCCCGCGATCGTGATCGTCCTGCTGGTGCCGTTCCAGTCGGCGGCGGAGGAGTACGTCTTCCGCGGCTGGCTGCTCCAGGCGGTGGGCGCCTGCACGCTGGAGAACACCACCAGCAGGGTCGGGCGGGCCTTCAGCGCGGTGTTCCGCACCCCGTGGCCCGGCATCGTGCTCGGGTCGGCGCTGTTCACGGCCGGGCACGGTTACACGGGCTGGGGCATCCTCGACATCTTCCTGTTCGGCGCCATCGCGGCGTGGCTCGCGGTGCGGACGGGCGGCCTGGAGTCGGGCATCGCGCTGCACGTGTTCAACAACCTGATGGCGTTCCTCCTCCCGGCGGCGGTCGGCAAGCTCGACATCGAGCAGGGCAGTGTGCCGTGGCAGGTCGTGGCGGCGGACGTCGTCCCGATGGCGCTCTACGCGGCCGCGGTCGTCCTGCTGGCGCGGCGGATGCGCGTCCAGCGCACGACGCCGGGCGGCGGCGTCCCCGTCACGGCGGAGCCCGAGCCCGAGCCGGTGCCGGTGCCCTAGCCCGGCCCCGTCACGGGACGCCCGTCACAGGACGCCCCACTGCGCGAGCGCGTCCAGGAGCCCCGGCGTGACCGGGAGGTCGCCGAGGTCGTCCGGCCGCACCCAGCGCACGTCGGCGGCGTCGTCGCCCGCGCGGAGCGTCCCGCCGGTCACGGTGGCCGTGTAGTCGTGGATCTCGTAGGTGACGCCGCCCGGACCGGCGCGCTCGACCGTCCCGGCGAGCGCGCCGACGGCGACGTCCAGGCCGGTCTCCTCCCTCAGTTCCCGCGCGACGGCGGCCGGGTCGTCCTCGCCGGGCTCGACCCGGCCGCCCGGAATGGACCACTGGCCCGCGCCGGGCGGCCGCCCGCGCCGGACGAGCAGCAGCCGCCCGTCGCCGTCGCGCACGATCCCGCCGACGCACCGCTTCCTCATGACCGCTTCCCCATGACCCCATTTTGTTCCCCCTTTCCCCGCGGGCTACCTGCCCGAACTTGACGATCCGGGACGTCGCCGCGCAGGGTGGGTAGTCATGAGGGCGGAGCCGATGTGCCCGCGCTGCGCGGGTCCGCTCAGCGCACCGGGACTCTGGTCCAGCGACTGGACGTGCGGCGTGCACGGCGCCGTGCTGCCGAGGCAGCCCTCCAAGCGTCCCGGCCCGGACGGGCTGGCCGCCGTGCTGCGCGACGCGAAGGTCCCCGTCTGGACGCCCTGGCCCCTTCCGCCGGCCTGGCTCGTCACGGGATTCGCCACGGTCGGGGACGACCGCACCGGCGCGCGCGCGACGGCCGTCGCCGTGTCCGGGCCGGGGCTCCTGCACGGCCCCGCCGACATGGTGCTGATCGCCGAGGAGCCCGGCATCGGGCTCGGCGCCCACTACGCCGGGCTCGCGGGCTCCGACCCCGGCGAGGCGTTCAACGGGAGCCCCCCGCACGTGAAGCTCGACGTCAGCGGCCCGGCCGCGACCTGCGGGCGGTCCGTGCCCATGTGGGTGGTCGGCGACCGGCCCGACCGGGCCGTCTACGTGGGCGAGGCGATGGGCAACTGGCTGTGGGCGGTGCTGTGGCCCGCCGACGCCGGCGTCCTGATGCTGGAGAGCCAGAACCTCCTCGACCTGCGCGAACCGGGCATGGACGTCGATCTGCCCTACGGCGCCCACAGCCCGCGGCTGGACGACTGATACGGATCGGGCCATGCGCATCGACCTGCACTGCCACAGCGACGCGTCCGACGGCACCAGGCCGCCCGCCGAACTCGTCCAGCGGGCCCGGGCGCGCGGGCTGGACGTCGTCGCGCTCACCGACCACGACACCGTCGCCGGCTGGGACGAGGCCGCGGGCGCCCTCCCGGAGGGCCTGACGCTCGTCCCCGGCATCGAACTGTCGTGCCAGGAGGACGGCCGGAGCCTGCACATGCTCGGCTACCTGTTCGACCCGGAGCACCCGGTGCTCGCCGCCGAGCTGGCCAGGATCTGCGACGACCGGGTGATCAGGGCCCAGGGCATGGTGGACCGGCTCCGCGAGCTCGGCGCGGACGTCACGTGGGGCATGGTCCGGGCGCTCGCGCGCGGCGAGGCGGTCGGCCGCCCGCACATCGCGCGCGCCATGGTCGAGGCCGGCGTGATCGGGACGGCGGACGAGGCGTTCACGTCCCAGTGGATCGCGCAGGGCGGCCGCGCCTACGTCGAGCGGTACGCGCTGGAGCCCGAGCGCGCGATCGGCCTCGTCCGCGCGGCCGGGGGAGTGTGCGTGCTGGCGCATCCGCGGGCGCGCCGCCGCGGCTACGTGTTCGAGGACGAGGTGATCGAGCGCCTCGCCGCCGCCGGGCTCGCCGGGATCGAGGCCGACCACCCCGACCACGTCCCCGAGGACCGCGCCCGCCTGCACGAACTCGCGGCCGCGTTCGGGCTCGCCGCGACCGGGTCCAGCGACGACCATGGTGCGCTGACCGGCGACCGGCTCGGCGCCGAGACCACCGCGCCGGACGCGTTCGAGCGGCTCGCGGAGGCCGCGTCCGGTAGTGATCTCGGTGTGCCGGATCGGGGGCGCGAAGCACGGTAGGGTGCCTTGCGTGGACGCGCGCATCGAACAGGTGGTGACGTCGGGGAAGATCACCCTGGACGACACCGAGTACGACGTCGAGAACAACACCTACCTCGTCGGCGACGACGACGAGGTCATCGTGATCGACCCGGCGTACGACGCCGAGGCCATCCTCAAGGAGGTCGGCGACCGCGAGGTCATGGCCGTCATCCTGACCGACGGCAACGAGCACCACCTCAGCGTGGTGCTGGAGGTCGCCGCCGCCGGCGAGGAGGACGAGGACGACTGGGCCCCGATCGCGATGCACCGCGCCGACCGGCTGCTGTGGCGCGACTACTTCGGCCGCCTCGCCAAGGAAGAGGAGGACGAGGACGACGCCAAGGCGCTCCGCTCCCTCGAACCCGACATCTGGCTGGAGGACGGCGGCGTCTTCGAGATCGGCGACGCGCAGCTGGAGATCGTGCACACCCCGGGCAATACCCCCGGCAGCGTCTGCGTGATCAGCGAGCAGCTCGGCACGCTGTTCTCCGGCGACACGCTGCACCGCGGCCGGCCCGGCTCGATCGGCGGCGTGTACGACGACCTGCGCAAGCAGCTCAACTCGATCGGCGCGCTGCTGACCCCGCTGCCGAAGGAGCTGAAGGTCCTGCCCGCGCAGGGCGAGGAGACCACGGTCGGCGACGAGGACGCCCGCTGGGAGACCTGGGGTTCGCTCGCGAACGAAGACGACTAGCGGTGGAGCAGCTGGGCTTCGACGGGATGCCCCAGCGGCTGTACACGTGCACGCCGTCGCGGCTGAACACCTGGCTGGACTGCCCGCGCCGGTACCGGATGACCTACCTCGATCGTCCGATGCCGCCGAAGGGCCCGCCGTGGGGGCACAACAGCGTCGGCGCGAGCGTGCACAACGCGCTGGCCGGCTGGTGGCGGCTGCCCCTGGCGGAACGCACGCCCGAGGCCGCCGGGCGGCTGCTCGTGCGCGGCTGGCTGACCGACGGCTTCCGGGACGAGGCGCAGTCGGCGCAGTGGCGTGAGCGGGCCCGGGAGATGACCGAACGGTACGTCGCGGGGCTCGACCCGTCCGACGAGCCGCTCGGCGTCGAGCGCACGGTCGCGACCCGCACCGACCGGATCGCCGTCTCCGGCCGCATCGACCGCCTCGACGCGCGCGGCCCCGAACTCGTCGTCGTCGACTACAAGACGGGCCGGCACGTCCTGACCTCCGACGACGCCCGCGGCTCCCTCGCCCTGGCGATCTACGCGGTGGCGGCGTCCCGCGTCCTTCGCCGCCCCTGCCGCCGCGTCGAGCTGCACCATCTACCGTCCGGCGAGGTCGCCGTGTGGGAGCACACCGACGAGTCCCTCGCCCGGCACATGCGCCGCGCCGAGCAGATCGCGGCCGAGGCCGCCGCGGCCGACGAGGCGTACCGCTCGCACGGCCGGGCGGACGACGAGGTGTTCCCGCCGCGTCCCGGCACGCTGTGCGGATGGTGCGACTTCGCCCGCCACTGCCCGGAGGGGCGGGAGGCCGCCCCGCGCAAGGAGCCGTGGGCGGCCCTCCGGACCGACTAGACCGGCCAGACCCGGCCAGACCCGGCTGGGCCGGCTGGACCCGGCTAGGCCGGTGTGAGAGCTCGCTGGTCGGGCCAGCGGCGCGGGTCGCGGAGCCCGTAGAGGCCCCTGCTGACGTCGTAGCCCTCGGCGGCGAGCCGCTGCCGGGTCCGTTCGAGCATGTCGCGGGTGTTCTTCGCGAACGCGTAGTCGTGGACGCGCTCGGGCACCGAGTTCATCGCCAGCCGGAACGACCGCAGCGCCGCCGTCACCGCCGGCTGCGGCACCTCCGGCAGCGCCCCGTACATCGCGCGCGCCCAGTCCGGCAGGGAGTAGTAGCAGAGCGCCCCGAACGGGAAGTAGCCCGGCTTTCCGGGCGAGAGGAACTTGAGGTTGTCCGGCAGCGTCGGCCACATGAGGAACCGGACGGTCTCCGCCGCCTCCTCGGTGACGCGCAGCCGGGGCCGCATCTCGGCGAAGAACGCCTCCATCTCGGCGACGCTGCCGGGGACGTCCTCGGCGTGCAGCCCGACGAGCGTGGCCGACTTCCGCTGCTCGTCCAGGTACCGGTCGGCCATGGCGCCGGTCAGCGGCTGCCCGGCCCGCCGCGCGACCTCCAGGTAGGAGTAGACCTCGGCGCAGTGCACCCACAGGAGCAGCTCGGGCTGGTCGAGCCGCTCCTTCCTGCCGGTGTCGTGGTTGAGGATGCGCAGGCTCCGGTGGATCTCCCGCACCCGGTAGGCGGCCTTCTCGACCTCCTCCGGGCTGCCGAACGTGCCGAGCCCGACGAAGTCGGACGTCCGCTGCAGCCGCCCGAACGGGTCCTCGCGGAAGTTCGAGTTCTGCCACACGCCCCACATCGCCATGGGGTGCAGAGCCTGCAGCATCAGGCTCCGCACCCCGCCGATCCACATGGACCGGTCGAGATGGACGCGCCAGGTGACGCTCTCGGGCGGCTGGATGGTCGCCGACATGAACACCTCCATGAGACAAACTCAAGTAAGTGTGTCATTATCGGCTCCCACCCGCGACACCGCCCCCGGGCGAACGCTTCAGGCCGCCCCGGCGAGGACGCCGCGAAGGCGCCCGGCGAACGACCCCGGATCGTCGGCGAAGCCGGTATGGCCGCCGGGGAACAGCGCCGGCTCGACGCCGATGGCCTCGCCGAGCGCCCGCGAGGCCCGGTCGCAGAGCTGCCCGTCCGAGTCCTCCCCGATGCCGATCACGACCTTGTCCCCGGCGTGCCGCAGCGTGTCGACATCGGGCTTCCAGTGCGTCGTCCCGCGCAGCTCGTGCGCGAACCAGCGGCGCTCGTCCGCGAGCTGCCGGGCGGGCCGGCCGGGGCCGAACATCTGCTCCAGCACCGGGTCCGGGATCATGATGTTCGCCGTGCGCATGAACTTGCGCCATGCTCCGACGATGTCGCCGCCCAGGTAGAGCGCGATCATCTCCTCGGTGGCGGCGTGGAGTTCGTCCCGGTCGGCCAGCAGTTCGTCCAGCGGCGGCTCGTGGGCGACCACCACGCGCACGAGATCGGGGCGCGCCTGCGCCAGCGCCAGCACGCTGCAGGCCCCGCCACTGGACCCGAACACGGCCGCGGGCCCGGCGCCGGCATGCTCGATCAGCCGAGCCAGGTCATCGCCCCGCAGCGGCGGCGTGGACTCCTGCTCGGGATCGTCCAGCGGGCTCCGGTTGATGCCGCGCGGGTCGGTGGTCAGCACCGTGAACCCGTCGGCGAGCAGATCGGCCGCCGGCGCGAAGGCGTCGGCGTCCATGGGCGCGCCCGCGAGCACCACGAGCGGCCCCGACCCGCGCAGCTCGTAGTACAGCCGCCCGTCGGGCACGCGCAGGGTTCCAGTGACGGGCTGGGACGAAACGGACGTCATCGGGTCCTCCGGTCTGCCGGGTGTGTGGAGAGGGAGACCCCGGCGACGCCCGGAACTCATCGGGCTACCGGCCGCTCATCTCCTCGTCCTTGAGACTGCGGCGGACCTCGTCCCGCAGTTCCGGGGTATCGGTGTGCCCGTGCACCGACGCGGCGTGCTCGGCGGCGGCGCGGACGACCTCGTCCTCCTCGCCGCTGATGGTGAGCGTGCAGCCGGACTCGCTCGGCATGTCCCGGCAGTCGGCGACCTTGCGCATGACTCCTCCTCGCGGCCCGCCGCACCGCCACCCCCACACGTTCCAGCCTGGCACACGCCCAGGTCAGAGTGAAGATGCACGCAGACGTCGGAGGTGCGATGTCACCAGCGCGTCGCGCGTGCGTTCACACCTCTCCCAGGGAGTCCAGTTCGGCGCGGTCGTCGGCGCTGAGCGTCAGCGCGCCGGCGGCGATGTTCTCCTCCAGGTGGTCCGGCGACCCGGTGCCGGGGATGGGGAGGATGTTCGGCGACCGGGCCAGCAGCCAGGCCAGAGCCACCTGCGGCACGGTCGCGCCGTGGCGGGCGGCGACGGCCTCCAGCCGTCCGGCCGTGATGGGCCGGAAACCGCCGACCGGGAAGAAGGGGACGTAGGCGACACCGGCTTCGGCGCAGGCGTCGACGAGCGGGTCGTCGCCGCGCGACGACACGTTGTAGAGGTTCTGGACGCAGGCGATGTCCGGCGCGATCGAGCGCGCCTCGGCGAACTCGGCGGCGGTGACGTTGGAGATGCCGAGGTGGCGGATCAGCCCCTCGTCGCGCAGCGCGAGCAGCGTCTCCAGCGGGCCGGCCATGGGCGTCCCGGCGCGGTCGAGGTCGCCCATCCGCAGGTTCACCACGTCCAGCCGGTCCAGGTCGAGGGAGCGCAGGTTGGCCTCGACGCCGCGGCGCAGCCCGCCGGGGGTGAGGCCGGTCTTCTCCGCCGCGGGCAGGGCGATGTCGGAGCCCTCGACCAGCGCCCCCACCTTCGTCACGATCACCAGGCCGTCCGGATACGGGTGCAGCGCCTCCCGGATCAGCCCGTTCGCCGCGACCCCGTCCCGCGCGTAGTAGTGCGAGGTGTCGATGTGGTTCACGCCGAGTTCCACGGCCCGGCGCAGGACGGCCAGGGCCGTCGCGCGGCCGGGGCGGTCGCCCCTCGGCCAGCCGGTCAGCTTCATCGCGCCGTAGCCGATCCGCGCGACGCTCAGATCTCCGCCCAGGGCCCACCGTTCCGATGTCATGATCAGCCACTCTAGGTCCGCGCGGGGTCGTCTCGACCGGAGCGGGCGGGGACCGGCATCATCGTGGGGTGATGACGACGCGATCATGGTGGGGCTGGGGCGACCTGGAGGCCGCGGTCACGGGCGCGGAACGGGCGGCGCTGATCGGGCGCGTGGCCGGGCTGCTGCCCGGCGCCGAACTGGTCGGCCACCAACCTCCGCCGGTCGATGAACTGGACGTGCCGGCGCCGCGGATCGCGCCGCCGCCGTCCCTTGCCGCCCTTTGCTCGGACGACGCCGCCGACCGGCTCGGGCATGCGCGCGGCAAGGCGTTCCGCGACGTGGTCCGCAACCTGATGGGCGACGTGGGCGACGTCCCGGACCTGGTGGTGCGGCCGCGCGACGAGCGGGACGTGGTCGACGTCCTGGACTGGTGCACCGGCGCCCAGATCGCCGTCGTGCCCTACGGCGGCGGCAGTTCGGTCGTCGGAGGCGTCGAGCCCCGCGGCCTCGGACCCGCGGTCAGCCTCGATCTGGGCGTCCTCGCCGACGTGGTCGAGATCGACACCGCCGCCAGGGCCGCCCGGATCCAGGCGGGCATCTACGGCCCCGCCCTGGAGGACCGCCTGCGGCCGCACGGGCTGACGCTGCGGCACTTCCCGCAGTCGTTCGAGTTCTCCACACTCGGCGGATGGCTGGCGACGCGCGCGGGCGGCCACTACGCGACCGTGCTCACCCATATCGACGATCTGGTGGAGTCCCTGCGGGTGGTGACACCGGTGGGGGCGGGCGAGTCGCTGCGGCTGCCCGGCTCAGGCGCGGGCCCGTCCCCGGACCGGCTGTTCCTAGGTTCGGAGGGCACCCTCGGCGTCATCACCGAGGCGTGGATGCGCCTGCAGGAGCGCCCCAGGTGGCGTGCCGGGGCCTCGGTTCTGTTCACCCGCTACGACGACGCCGTCGCCGCGACCAGGGCGCTGGCGCAGTCGGGGCTGAACCCGGCCAACTGCCGCCTGCTCGACCCCATGGAAGCGCTGCTGAACGCCGGCACCGACTCACCCGGCGGGGTCCTCGTGCTCGGCTTCGAATCCGCCGACCATCCGGTCGAGGCGGCCTTGGAGCGGGCCCTGGAACTGTGCGGCGACCATGGCGGACGCCCGCAGCCGCGTTCGGGCGCCCGCGACGCGTCCGATACATGGCGTTCCGCGTTCTTGCGCATGCCCTACCAGCGCGACGCCCTGGCCGCGCACGGCATGATCGTGGAGACGTTCGAGACCGCCTGCACCTGGGGCGGCTTCCCCGCCCTGCGCGAAGCCGTCCTGGCGGCGGCGCGGGACGCGATGCGCGCGGTCGGCGCCGAAGGCGTGGTGACGTGCCGCTTCACCCACGTCTATCCCGACGGCCCCGCCCCCTATTTCGGTGTCTACGCCGCCGGCCGGTGGGGCTCCACCGTGGCGCAATGGGACGAGATCAAAACGGCCGTTTCCGAGGTGCTGTCGGCCCACGGCGCCACGATCACCCACCACCATGCCGTCGGCCGCGACCACCGCCCCTGGTACGACCGCCAGCGCCCCGCCCCGTTCGCCGCCGCCCTCCAGGCCGTCAAATCCACCTTGGACCCGGCCGCCATTCTCAATCCGGGCGTACTCCTGGACATGATAGACAGGTGACTGTGCAACGGATCTACGGTGAAAAGGTCGGGCGGTGGAGTCTTCGCCTCGACGCCGTTTACTGTGCGGTGCTCGGCACTGCGGTGGCACTGTTCGCAGAGCAGATCGCTCAGAGGATGGCGTTCTCGCCGCTTCTGATCGCGGCCGTCGGCATCGCCGTAGTGGTGTGGGCCGGAGGCATCGTGTGGATGCTCGCCCGGCTGCCGCTGCGGCTCGTCCTTCGTCTGGTGATGACCGCCAATGTGGTCGCGGCGATCGCCGTGGGATTCGCCTCGGTCGCCGCCGCGACAGTGCTCATCGTTGCGGCGGTCGTGACCGTGGCCATTGACGTTGCGCTCTTCGCCACGAGCCAGGCGATCGCCCTGCGCGAGCTTCCTGCTCAGCTGTAGCCACCGCCGGGACCTGAACCGGCGAACGATATCCAGACGTCGGGCGGCAGATCGGGGCGGGTCGGCACCGGCCTGCGGTCCTGCGTCCAGGCGTCTGGAGCGATCGCGTCGGCCACGCGGTGCCAGAATCGCACCGCGCCGGGATTGCCGTCCTGAAAGGCGACCTCCCACCGGCCGGGATGCCGATTCACCACCTCCCGAACGGCGCGCAGGCCGATGCCGCTTCTCCGGATCCCCCGCACGACGAAGAACGAGGTCAGCACCCGCTTCTCTCCGGTGAGCCCCCGCACCACGGCGAAACCCACCGGCCGATCGGTACTCGTGAACAGGTAGGCGACCGAATCGTCATCGGAGAACGCGGCCTGGAGGCGCGTGCTCCGGAACGTCCCGTCTGGATAGGGAAGCAGTTCCCAGAACTCTGACATGTCGTGCTGGAACATCAGCCACAAACGCTCCAGCACTGGACGGTCACCGGTACCGGCGCGATGAACGGACAGTTCGACCACGAGACTCCTCGCAAACTCTCCCCGAAACGACGAAGAGCCTGCCGGTCGGTTTCTCACCGACCCGCAGGCTCTGACTGGACACGGGGATCCTACAGCGGAGGCCGGGCATCGGGTCACGCGGAAGGCAAGCCTCCGCAAATCCTCGGCGATCGCCTGCTCGCCCCGGGTGCAGCGGGCACGAGTCGGACGTGAGCGAACAGCGGCCCGCCGGGACGACCGTGATCCGCGATGTGCGGATCTTCGACGGGGTGAGCGAGCGCGTCCGGGCCGGACATGTGGTGATCGAAGGCACCAAGATCAAGGCCGTGGGCGACGGGGACCCGCCCGCCGGGGTCGCGGCGGCCGCGGTCATCGACGGGCGCGGGGGGACGCTCATCCCCGGGCTCAGCGACGCGCACGTCCATCTCATCCTGGCCGGTGCCACGCAGGCCGAACTGATGCTCGGCGGCGCGGGCCTCGGGTACCTCAAGGGCGCGGCCGAGGCCGAGGCGATGCTGATGCGCGGGTTCACGACCGTCCGCGACATGGCCGGGGACACCGGTGACCTGAAGCGCATGATCGACGTGGGCGCGCTGCCCGGCCCCCGGATCTACCCCAGCCAGGCCGGCCTGTCCCAGACCGGCGGGCACGGCGACTTCGGCATGGTCTACGACGTGCCGACCGCCCTGGGCGGGGCCGCGACGCGCGCCGAGCAGCTTGGGCTCATGCGGATCGCCGACGGCCCGGCGCAGGTACTCGCCGGCGTCCGCGAGCAGTTGAAGAAGGGCGCCTCTCAGATCAAGATGATGGCCGGCGGCGGGGTCGCCTCGGCCTACGACCATCTGGACGTCCTGCAGTACACGCCGGACGAGCTGCGCGCCGGGGTGCGGGCGGCGTCCGACTGGGGCACGTACGTGGCGGTCCACGTCTACACCGGGGCCGGCATCCGCCGGGCGGTCGAGGCGGGCGTCCGGGTGATCGAGCACGGGCATCTCGCGGGGGAGGACGACGTCAGGTTCATGGCCGACCACGACGTCCGGCTGTGCATCCAGCCGTTCGCCGAGAGCGACCACTCCTATGCGAACCCGGCGTCGGCGGAGAAGAACCGTCGGGTGTGCGAGGGAGTGGAACGGGTCTTCGGGTGGGCGGTGAAGCACGACGTGCCGCTCGCGTTCGGCACCGACCTGATGCTGAATCCGGCCGCGAGCGTCAAGCAGAGCGAGATGCTGACCCGCATGGCCGCTCTGGCGGGCGGCCCCATGGCCGGGTTGCGGGTCGCGACGTCCGGCAATGCCGAGCTGTTCCGGATGTCCGGCCCCCGCGATCCGTACCAGGTTCCGACCCCCGCGGACGTGGCCGCCTACGGCACCGGGCCGCATGTCGCGCACCTGGGCGTCATCGCCGAAGGCGCGTGGGCCGACCTCCTCGTGGTCGACGGCGACCCCACCGGCGGCCTGGAGCCGCTGGCGGATCCCGCCGCCAACCTGAAGGTCATCATCAAGGACGGCCGCATCTACAAGAACACCCTGGCCGGCTGACCGCTCGCGGGCGGTTCAGGCGGTGAGGCCGACGTGGTCGTCCAGGAAGTCGAAGAACCGCTGGGCGGCGAGGGCGCGGGCCATCGGCTGGCAGTGCCCGGCGGCCCCTTCGGCCTCGGTGAAGCGGACGAGCTCCTTCTCGCCCGGAAGCATGTCGTAGAGGCGCTTGGGCTGCCCGGCGAAGTACCGCTCGTCGTCCGGGTCGGCGATCAGCATCGGGGTCGTGATCCGCGCGGCCAGTTCCGGCGTGATCCGGTACTTCCGGACGTCCAGGAAGGTGTCGAACAGGCTCGGGTGGCCGAACGGCTTGCCCCGCCAGGCGAAGATCCTTTTGGCGTTCGCCGGGACGCGGGCGATCGCCTCGTTGAACCCGTCGCGCTCGCCGGCGTCGAGCATCGCCGTCAACTCGGGCGGCAGTGCGTCCTTCCACGCCGCGGACACGTCGACCACCCCGCCGTCGATCACCGCGGCGGCGAAGCGGTGCTCGAACGCCAGCGCGCGCGGGCCCCAGTAGCCGCCCTGGCTGACGGCGTAGAGCGCGAGCCGCGCCGGGTCGACGTCCGGGCGGCGCAGCACCGCGTCGACGACCGGCCCGAGGACGTTCTCCCAGTCGGGACGGAACGGGACGCCCCGCTCGAACAGCATGCGCTGCTGGCCGGGCCCGTCGAACAGCACGACGTTGTAGCCGCGCGCCGTGGCCTCGGACCCGTGACCGGGCCACAGGTAGCTCAGCGCACCGTCGGCGCCGTTCACCGCCACCAGCGTCGGCTTGGGGCCGTCGCCGGCGGCGGGAAAGAACCAGCCGGGCATCGTCGTGCCCTCGTAGGGGATGTCGAGCGGCTCGGGAGGCTCGTCCAGCAGGCCGAGGTACTGCTCCCAGCACCGGCGGTACGCGGCGAACGTCCGCGCGATCACGGTCTCCGGGTCGTCGGCGCCGTCGGCCGCCACGACGCACGCCATGTAGTACGTCGCGGCGCGCAGCAGGGCGTTGCGGCCGCTCACCCGGTGGCCCCGGAGCAGGCAGTCGTCGCCGATCGCGGCGACGCGGTCGGCCGTCGCCTCCCACTCGCGCGCCCATGAGGCGTAGTCGCCGTCGGTGATGCGGTCGATCGTGGTCAGCGCCTCCCCGGTGTCCGCCGCGCCGGTGTACACCCGGCCGAGCATCGCCCGGGTCATGGAGTTCATCCCCGCGTCGGTGAAGAAGGTGGAACGCGTGCCCGTCGCAGTCGCGGTGGCCATGCTCATCGCCCCGTCCAGATAAGAGTGGAATCCATCTCTTACGAGAGTACGACGCTCCAATAAGGAATGCAAACCTCCCTTATAGTGGAGTCGTGACCACATCTGACGCGGAGCCCGCCCGCCGGCGCCGGCGCGGGGCCGAGCTCGAGGCCGCACTGCTGGACGCCGCCTGGGACGAACTGGTCGAGGCCGGCTTCGCGAAACTGACCATGGAGTCGGTCGCCGCCCGCGCCGGCACCGGCATCGCCGTGCTGTACCGCCGCTGGGCCAACAAGGACCAGCTCGTCCTCGCCGCGCTGGAGCACTACCGCAACAGCCACCCGGCCGACATGCCCGACACCGGCACCCTGCGCGGCGACCTCGTCGCCGCGCTGACCGGCATGGGCGAGACCCGCGCCGCCTTCTTCGTCACGCTCGCGACGACCGCCTACTCGGGCCTGCTGACCGACACCGGGCTCACCCCCGCCGAGGTGCGCGACCGGATCATGGGCGAGCAGCGGCTCACGCGCGTCCAGACGATCTACCGGCGCGCCCACGACCGCGGCGAACTCGACCTGGACCGGACCCCCGCCGCGGTGCTCGCCCTGCCCTTCGACCTGGTGCGCCACGACCTGCTCATGAACCTGGAACCCCTGGACCCGGCCCGCATCGAGTCGATCGTCGACGACCTCTTCCTACCCTTGATCCACACCCGCGACCGCCCCTAAACGGCCGCGCGCCGAACCCGATACCCCCACCGCCGCAACACCCGAACCACGGTCTCCGCCCCACTCGGATTAGCACTATGAACGAAGATCATGCCTGTCGGAACAGGTGCCGGCGACGGGGTGCAGGGGGACGGCCCTGAGGGTGGCGGGGTGGCCCGTTGTGGGGCGGGCCGCCTCTGGGGGGTTACGGGGTTGCGGTGGCGGCTGCCTGGTAGGCGGCCTGTTCCTGGGCGGCGAAGTGCGTGCCGGCCATGTAGAGGCGGGCGGGGTTCCAGCCCTGGCTGGCCTCGAAGCCTCCGGACGTGCTGCCTACGAAGTGGGACGTGACACCGACGAGGGTGCCCTGGCCGGTGGCCGCGTCGAAGTCCTGGAACCAGGGACCGCCGCTGGAACCCTGGGCCTGCGCCATGGGCAGGATGTCGTCGTAGTTGTCGCCGGCGTCGAGGGTCGTGCCGCCTCGCGAGACGAACAGCGACCGGCCGTCATAGGTGCGGACCTGGCCCGCGGGGACGCCGTTGGCGCCGGGCTGGCCGAACAGCGGAGTCGACCCGTCGTACTGCGGCGCGTACCACTGTCCCGTCCCGTACTTCGTGCGGTTGGCGGTCGGGTAGCCGAACATGTTCACCGGCTCGCCGCGCGGACGGTCGAACGCGATCGCCTGCCCGCCCGTGACGTCCTGGATGGGGGCGGCGACATCCGGGCTGTCGACCAGGAACGCGGCCATGTCGTTGCCGTGGAAGTTGTTCTTCTCTCGCGCCCAGGTGTAGGTGAGCCACGTCCGGGTGACGGGCCAGACGCCGTAGGGGGCGACGTCGGGGCCCGGCAGCGGGGTGTTCGCGACCCAGTCGTTGATGGCCTGGCCGCTGAGGTCGCCGGGGACGCGGGTCAGGCTCGAGCCGTCGAAGCCGGGGATGAACACGGCGGCGGCCGTGGTGTAGTTGGTCCCGAGGACCGGCCACGTGCTGGCCAGTTGCTCCCTGAAGCAGTGCCCGGCGGTGACCACGACGCTGCGGTTCGCGCTCTGCACCACCGAGGCGGTGCAGGCGGACAGGTGGCTGTATTCGCCGGTCGCCGCGTTGTTGAGCCTCATGAGGAGCTTCCCCGTGGTCGTGGTGACCGGGCCCTGCCCCGTGACGGGTTCCGCCAGGTCGTTCCAGCCGTCCGCCGGGGGGACGGAGTCCGAGCCGCGTCCGACGGCCCCGCCGGTGTCGTCGTTGAGGGCCGCCGCCGCGATCCGGCCGGTGGTCCAGATGTCGGCCGCGGCGCGCAGGGCGGCGTCGTAGCCCGCCCCGGACGGCACCAGGCGGGGCATTTCGTACGGGGCGGTATCGGCGTGCGCCACCGGGGCGAGACCGGTGACCGCGCTCGCGGCGAGCACGAGCGTCGTGCCGAGCCGCGCGACTGTCGATGCCATGCGAAAGGCTCCCATCTTTGACCGACCGGTCGGTCGTTTATATGGCGGTCATAGACTGTTGCCGGGCCGCCCCGCCGTCAAGGGTGTGTGGGTGGCATCACAGGGCCGGGCGGCCGGCGCGAGGGGGACGAGCATGGCGCGGCCCGCGGGGCCGGGACGCGAAGCGCTGCTGGACGCGGGACTCCGCGTCGCGCAGGAGCGCGGGCTGACCGGGATGTCGGTGAACGCGGTCGTCGAGGCGGCCGGAATGTCGAAGGGCAACTTCTACCAGCACTTCACCGACCGCAGGGACTTCCTCCGCGCGCTGCACCGCGTCTACCACGATGAGATCGAGCAGCGGCTCCTGGACGCCGTCGGCGACCTCGCCCCGGGCCGGGACCGGCTGATCCGGGGCATCACCGTCCATCTGGACCTGTGCCTGGAGACCCGCGCGACCCGGGCCATGCTGGTCCAGGCCCGCACCGACGCCGACCTCTTCGACGAGATGCGCGCCCGCAACGACCACATCGCGGCCCTGGTCGTCGACGACCTCGCCGCGGCCGGCTGGGACCGGCCCGAGGCCGTCGCCCGGATGATGGTGACCATGGTCGGCGACGTCAGCCTCGAAGAACTCTTCGACGGCCATCCCCGCGACGACCTGCGCGACGCCCTCCTGCGACTCGTCCTCCGCGAGCCCGGGACCCTCGGCCGGGGAGAGTGACGCCGGGGGACCGGCGCATGTCCGGCCCCGGCGTGGTCGCGCGCGGGGTCACGCGCCCGACGTCAGCGCCTTCAGGGCGGCGAGCGACTCCCGGATGAAGTCGGGGAGTT
Organism: Spirillospora sp. NPDC047418; assembly: GCF_040643275.1. NCBI lineage: Bacteria > Bacillati > Actinomycetota > Actinomycetes > Streptosporangiales > Thermomonosporaceae > Spirillospora > Spirillospora sp. NPDC047418. The sequence continues at coordinate 154,625 of NZ_JBEYTW010000006.1, read as the reverse complement.
CCCTGTCGGCGGAGCCGTCGAGCCAGCGTTCGAAGGCGATCTTGAAGACGGCGATGCCGGTCTCGGCGGTGAGGGCGGCGGCCGGGTCCCGGACGCCCCGTTCGCGCAGGGTCTCGGCCAGGGCTTTGGCGAAGGCCGCCATCTTGATCAGTTCGCGTTCGCGGAGTTCCGGGTTCGCCTGGATGACCGCCTGGCGGCGGCGGGAGCGGGCGCGGGCGCCCAGGAAGACGCCGCCGATGGTCTCCAGGCCGGTGGCCGTCGCCTCCAGCGGGGTCGCGGAAGCGGGTGCGGCGGCCACGGCGCCCGTGAGCATGGCCTGGAGATCGACCGTGCCACTGAAGAGCACCTCGCGCTTGTCGGTGAAATGCCGGAAGTACGTCCGCTCGGTGACGCCCGCGCGGGCCGCGATCTCCGCCACGGTCGTCTTCTCGAATCCGCGTTCGCCGTAGAGGTCCAGTGCCGCCCTCTCGAGCCGGCCGCGCGCGTTCGGCTCCCATCGCCCCATGCGGGGATCCTAGTCGATGACAGTCACTGACATCGAGGTGCTACTCTGATGACAGTCACTGACATCAGTTGTCTGGAGGTTTCTCATGCGCGTTTTCGTCACCGGGGCGTCCGGGTGGATCGGGTCCGCCGTCGTCCCCGAGCTCATCGGCGCCGGCCACCAGGTCGTCGGGCTCGCCCGTTCGGACTCCTCGGCCGCCGCCCTCGACAAGGTCGGGGCCGAGGTCCGGCGCGGCACGCTGGACGATCTCGACGTCCTGCGGGACGCGGCGGCCGCGTCGGACGGAGTGATCCACCTCGCGTTCAAGCACGACGTCGCCTTCGGGGAGGGCCGGTTCCTGGACGCCGCCAACGCCGACCGGCGGGCGGTCGAGACGTTCGCCGACGCGCTCGCCGGCACCGACCGGCCGTTCGTGCTCGCCTCCGGGCTGCTCGGCCTCGCGCCGGGACGCCTGGCGACCGAACGGGACGACGACGACGTCGCCGAGGGGGGCGAGGGGCCGGCGGCCCGGCAGGCCACCGCCAGGCTCACCCTCTCCCTCGCCTCCCGCGGTGTCCGGTCGTCCATCGTGCGGCTCCCCCCGACCGTGCACGGCGACGGCGACAAGGGCTTCACGGCGGGCCTGGTCGGCATCGCCCGCGGCAAGGGCCTCGCCGGTTACGTCGAAGACGGGGACGGGGACGGGGCCGGCCGCTGGCCCGCCGTGCACGTCCTGGACGCCGCGAACCTGTTCCGGCTCGCGCTGGAGAAGGCACCGGCGCGGTCGGTGCTGCACGCCGCCGCCGATGAGGGCGTGCCGCTCCGCGCCGTCGCCGAGGTGATCGGACGCCGGCTCGGCCTTCCGGTGGCGCCGATCGCCCCGGCCGATGCGGCCGAGCACTTCGGGTGGCTCGCCCGGATGGTCGGCGTCGATAGCCGGGCGTCGAGCGCGCTGACCCGTGAGCTGCTCGGCTGGCGGCCGGCCCGGCCGGGGCTCCTCGACGACCTCGACGAGGGCCACTACTTCGCCTGACGGGCGGGGTGCCGGGGACGGGACCGTCCCCGGCGCCGCACCTCGTCCAGGGCGGCTCGGCCTGCGATGTCCGGGGCCCGGTAAGCGAAGTCCTCGTCGCCGACCGTTACTTCAGAATGTGTTCCGTTTCGCTCCAGAAGGCGCTGAGTGCGGCGGCGGTGGTCTCCGGGGCCTCCCAGGCGGGCGAGTGGGCGGCGCCCGGGATGACGACCTTGGCGGCGTTCAGGTGCTCCGCCATCGCGGCCTGGGTGGCGGGCGACCACACGTCGTCGTCCTCGCCGTAGAGGACGAGGGTGCGCAGCCCCGAGTCGGTGCAGTTCTTGGCGAGTTCGTCGACGCGGTCGGGCGCGGAGAGGATCTCGCCGGCCATGGACGCGAGGCCCAGCTCGGAGTTGCCGAGCGTCCGGGCCCTGAGGAAGGCGACGACCTCCCGGTGGATGCCGCGCCCCACATAGTCCGGTTCGAGGCTGAGCGCCCAGATCTGCTCCATGCCGAGTTCGGGGATGGCGTCGCGCAGGGCGCGGGCCTTGGCGGCGGCCTGGCCGCCGACCGCGGACGGCCCCGAGCTCATCAGCGTCAGCGACGCCGGCAGCGCCCCGGACAGGACGGTCTCCCGGCACACGAGCCCGCCGAACGAGTGGCCGACCAGGTGGACGGGATCGGGCCCGAGGACGTCCAGCAGGGCCGCGACGTCCTCGCCCAGGGCGGCGCGGGTGTACGCGGACGCGTCGTCGGGCCCGATCGACTCGTACTGGCCGCGCATGTCGATGGCGATGACCCGGCGGCCGGACGCGGCGAGCGTCTGCAGGACGGCGAGGAAGTCCTCCTTGCTGCCGGTCAGGCCCGGGACGAGCAGCGCGGGGAGGCGTTCGGGGACACCCGAGCCCGGCAGCGCCTCCAGCGCGGCGAGCGGGCCGCGCGACGTCTCGACGGTCGAACGGCTCACGCCGGGGGGCAGGGTCAGGAACCGGGGCGTACTCACGGGGTACCAGCCTAGTCAATGAAGGTCGGTGAAAAAGTTTCGGTGGTAGCGTCACGAGCGTGCCATCCAAGCCGGCCATCTCCGCGCACCGCCGTGACGAGGCGGGGCTCACCGGGCTCGGCGAGGCCGCTGGATCCGGCGCCGAGTACGTGGAGATCGACATCAGGCGGACGGGCGACGGGCGGCTCGTCGTCCACCACGACCCGGAGGTCGGCGGGCTCCGCATCGGCCGGCTGAGCTACGCGCGGGTCCAGGACCTCGCGACCCGGCCCGTGCCGCTGGTCAGCGAGGCCATGGAGATCATCGCCGGCCGCGCCAAGGGTCATCTCGACCTCAAGGAGCGCGGCTGCGAGCACGAGACCGTCGCCCTCGCCATGGAGGCGTTCGGGCGGGACGGCTTCGTCGTCACCACCCGCGAGGTCACCTCGCTGCACGAGATCAAGAAGAGCTTCCCCGGCGTGCGGACGGCCCTGTCGGTCGGGCGCAACCTGTGGGAGCGCGGCGCCGCGCACGACTTCGCGCCGCTGCGCCTCGTCCGCCGGGCGGGCGCCGACATGGTCGCGCTCAACCACCGGCTCGCCCGCGTCGGCGTGCTGCGGCAGTGCGGCCGCGCCGGGATCCCGGCCATGATCTGGACGGTCAACGCCGAGCCCGTGATGCGGCGCTTCCTCGGCGACCCGCGCGTCGCCGTCCTGGTGACCGACCACCCTGGCACCGCCCTGAAACTGCGGGACGACGACCGCGGGGATCCGAGCCGCCGGAACGGACGAGCCCACACGTAGCCCCGGCCGGAAACGGCACGGCACCCGGAAACGGCACGGCACCCGGAAACGGCACGGCACCCGGAAACGGTACGGGGCGGCCCCCAAAAGGCACCGGGCGGGCCGGAAACGGCGCCCGGTCCGGAAACAGCACGGGGCCTGGAAACAGCACAACCGCGAGACCGAGGGAAGGTCTCGCGGTCGTTACCAGGTCACCCGTGCGGATCAGGCCGTCTGCGGCGCCTCCGCGCTCTCGGTCGCGGCGGCCGCCGCGGCGGCCGGCTTGCCGGCGCGGGTGCGGCGGCGGGTGCGGCCGCGCTTGCGCTCGGTCGCGACCGCGTCCACCACGGTGTCGGCCACGGTGTCGGCGGCGGTGTCGGCGACGGCGGTGCTCTCCGCGGCGGTCTCGGCCTCCGCCGCGGTCGCCTCGACGGGCCTGCCGGCGCGGGTGCGGGTCCGGCTGCGCTTGCGGCGGCGCGGCCGGGGCCGCTCCTCCTCGGCGCGGTCGCCGCGGTCGGTGCGGTCACCGCGCGAGTGGCTGCGGATCTTGCCGGTCTCGCCGATGTCCTCCAGCTCCTCGGCGTCCAGCCCGGCGCGCCCGTGCCGCTGCTCCTTCGGCAGCTTCCCCTTCGTGCCCGCGGGGATGCCGAGGGTCTCGAAGAAGTGCGGGGACGTCGAGTAGGTCTCCTGCGGCTCGGCGAACGGCAGGCCGAGCTGCCCGTTGATCAGCTTCCACCGGGTGAGGTCGGACCAGTCGATCAGCGTGACCGCGACGCCCTCCTTGCCCGCGCGGCCGGTCCGGCCGATGCGGTGCACGTAGGTGTCGGCGCTGTCGGGGCACTCGTAGTTGACGACATGGGTGACGTCGTCGACGTCGAGGCCGCGGGCCGCCACGTCGGTGGCCACCAGCACGCCGATCTTGCCGTTGCGGAACGCGCGCAGCGCCCGCTCGCGCTGGCTCTGCCCGAGGTCGCCGTGCACGGCGGCGGCGTCGAAGCCGCGCTGCGCGAGGTCGGCGGCCACCCGGTCGCAGGCCCGCTTGGTCTGGCAGAAGATCATCGTCAGGCCGCGGCTCTCGGCCTGCAGGAGGCGGGCCAGCATCTCCGGCTTGTCCATCTGGTGGGCCTGGAAGACGTGCTGGACGACCTGCGGCGTCGCGTCCGACTCGCTGTGCGACTCGGCCCGGACGTTGGTGGGCCGGGTCAGGTACTGCCGCGACAGCGAGACGATCTCGCCCGGCATGGTCGCCGAGAACATCATCGTCTGGCGCTGCGCCGGGATCCGCTTGATGATCCGCTCGATGTCGGGCAGGAAGCCGAGGTCGAGCATGCGGTCGGCCTCGTCCAGCACCAGGATCTCGACCTTGGACAGGTCGAGGTGCTTCTGCTTCACGAGGTCCAGGAGCCGCCCCGGGGTGCCGACGACCACGTCGACGCCGTCGCGGAGGGCGTTGATCTGCGGCTCGTACGCGCGTCCGCCGTAGACGGACAGGACGCGGCTGCCGAGCTTGCCGCCGGCGACGAGCAGATCGTCGGTCACCTGGAGGGCCAGTTCGCGGGTCGGCGCGACGACGAGCGCGCGCGGCTCTTTGCCGCCGTGCTCGATGCGCTGCAGCAGCGCCGCGCCGAACGCGAGGGTCTTGCCGGTGCCCGTGCGGGCCTGGCCGATGATGTCGTGCCCGCCCAGCGCGATCGGCAGGGCGAGTTCCTGGATGGGGAACGCTTCCACGATGCCCTCGGCTTCAAGGGCGTCTGCTATCTCGGGTACGACCCCGAGTTCACGAAAGGTAGTCAGGGCTTTCAGCCTCCAATAAGCGGGGTCTCCACTCCCGGGTGCGGCGCGGCTCGCCGGCGCGGCGCCGTCCTCGCGGACGGGTCCGTCGTACGTATGGCCGCGCGCTCGCGCGGGAGGGACCAGCCGTTGCTCAAATCTCTCGGCGACCGCAGTCAGGGGTTGAAAGCAGTCACTCACCGTGGCTGCGTGCGGTCACACTCCGCGACGCAGTGTACCGACCGGCCGTTGTATACACCAATAGCCGATCACAGGACTCAACGTTTCCATGGTTTCGTCTATTCCATGCCCGTTCCTCCAGGCATTACCCGGCGGGGCCCGCGCCTCCCCGAGGCGCCCCGCGACGGCACGCCCGGACGGCCACATCCGGACAGTCCGCGCCCCGGCGATCAACGCCCGCCCCGCCGGTCGCGCAGAGTTGGATCATGAGCGCCGCAGCGTCCTCCGCCGACCGGGCCCCGCCGCCCTGGCGGGTCGAGGGCTTCACCGAGGTGCGGGAGCTCGGGGCGGGGGCGCAGGGCCGGGTGGTACTGGCCCGGCACACCGGCTCCGACGCCCCGGTCGCGATCAAGTACCTGGCTCGGCGGGACGGCGACGAGCGCGCGATCGAGGCGCTGCGGGACGAGGCGGTGATGCTCGGGCGGGTGGACGACCCGCACGTCGTCCGGCTGTACCGCTTCGTCAGCGCCGAGCGGGGCGTCGCGCTCGTGATGGAGGCGGTGAACGGGGTCTCGCTGAAGCGGATCCTCGCCGAGCACGGCGCCCTGGAGCCGGAGGCGGCGCTGACCGTCCTCAAGGGGTCCCTGCTCGGGCTCGCCGCCGCGCACGACGCCGGCGTGGTGCACCGCGACTACAAGCCCGCGAACGTCGTCGTCCGGGCGGACGGGCTGAGCAAGCTGATCGACTTCGGCGTCGCCGCGTTCGCCGGGGAGGGCGGCGGCGCCGGCACGCCCGCCTACATGGCGCCGGAGCAGTGGGAGCAGCGGCCCGCGTCCCCGGCGACGGACGTGTACGCGGCGACCTGCGTGTTCTTCGAGTGCGTCACCGGACACCGCCCCTACGGCGGGGATCTCGCCGGGCTCGCTGGCGCCCACCTGCGCGGGCCCGTCCCGGTGGACGACGTCCCGCGCGCGTTGCGGGATCTGGTCGCGCGCGGCATGGCCAAGTCGGCCGGGGACCGCCCGGACGGTGCCGCCGGCTTCGTCGCCGAACTCGACGCCGTCGCGTCCTCGGTGTACGGGACGGACTGGGAGCGGCGCGGCGTGCGGGCGATGGCCGGCGCGGCCGTCGCCCTCGCCGCCGTCTTTCCACTGGTCGCCGCCGGACTGGCCCCCGCCGGCGCCATCACCGGCACAGCCGCCGCCGGCACCGCGGCCGGTGGCGCGGCGAGTGGCGGCGCGGCCGGTGGTGCGGCGGGCACGGGGGGCGCAGCGGGCGGTGCGGCGGGCGGCGCGGCCGGGGGAGGGGTGTCCGCGGCGGTCACCGCGAAGGCGGTGGGCGCGGTGATCGCGGCCACCGCGGTCGCCGCCGGCGGCGCGGGCGTCTACGCGGCGAGTTCCGGGGACGATGCGGAGCGCGCGAGCAGCCGCCCCGTCCTCCAGGTGCGGCCGGTGGCGTTCACCCGGACGGCGAGCGGCCCCGCCGTCCGCTACACGGGCCGGGTGCCCCGGCTGACCGGTCTCCCCGCCGGGTTGCAGAGCAAGGTCAACGCGCTCATCCGGAAGCCGGTCGACGACTGGGTGCAGTACGCCGGTCCGGGCCTGGCCTCCTTCACCACGAAGGACGACCCGGCGCACCCCTACACGGGCCACATCGCCTATGACGTGGGACTCGGCGGCCCGAAGCTCTTCTCCGTCCGCTACACCCTCACCGGGACGGTCATGTCGAGGAACACCTCGCCGCTGGGGACGGTCACCGTCGACCTCACCACCGGGCGGGCACTGGCCAACCGGGACTTCTTCAGACCGGCTGCACGTACGCGGACGGGCGCGAGCGCTCTCACCCGGCTGCTCACCGAGTACGGGCCCAACGGCGGCTCGCTGTGCAAGTACGAGCCTGTGCTGGGGCCCGAGGACCTCACACCGGAGGACCTCGACGACGGCGTCATCCTCATCCCGACGCGCAAGGGGATCGACTTCTACCTCCCGCTGCCGAGCCTCGGCTACCCCATGATCTGCGGACGCGCGGACCATGCGTTCCGCGTCCCCTACAAGCGGCTCGGGACGTTCGTCCGGCCGGAGATCTTCCGCGCGGCCGGCGCCCCGGTCCCCTCGCCCACGGCCTCGCCGTGAGCGGCGGTACGACCGCGTCAGGCCCGGGAAGGTCGTCGCCTCGCCAGGGCCGGGGACCTCTACCCGGTCATGGGACGGGGAGGGCCCCACCTGAGGGCCGGGGGCCTTTACTCGGCTTGAGGGACGGGGAAGGCCCCCGCCTGGGGGGCGGGGGCCTTCACCTGGGGGTCGGGCGGCGCGGTCAGAACGTGCCGCGGCGCGTGCGCCAGTTGTTCTTGCGGCCGCCGCGGCCGCGCGTGTTCAGGCCGGTGAGCGCGGCGACGCCGAGTGCGGCGATCACGACCGCGAACACGAAGGCGATGACGGTGCCCGCGCCGAGCGCGTCCGCCACCACGCCTCCGAGGATGGCGCCGGCGATCCCGATGAGGAGCGTCAGCAGAATGCCGATCGGGTTGCGGCCCGGGACGAGCAGCCGGGCGAGGGCTCCGATGACGGCACCGACGACGATGAACCAGAGGATCGTCGTGAGCATGTCGATCATCCATTCCTTTTCCGTGGGCCGGGCCGGATGGCCCGTGCACGGAGATCGATATGCCCGTACCGCAGGGATGAAACAAAGCGCAGGTCAACGGCCGGTCGAACCGCGGCAAACCGTCCTGCGCGCCGCACACCGCCCGCGCCCGGCGGCCGTCACGCGTACTGCGTGCCGAAGCCCACGCTGCGCTGCTCCTCCTCGGAGATCTCCAGGTAGCCGACGCGGCCGGCCGGGATCACGATCCGCCCGGCGCGCCTGTCCTTGAGGACCAGCACCCCGCTCGGCTCGGCGAGCGCGTCGGACAGCGCGTCCGTCACCTCGTCGGCCGACTGGGCCGTGTCCACCACCAGTTCCTTGGGAACGTTCTGCACCCCGATGCGAACCTGCAACGCGCTGCTCCCGTCGTCCGTCACGTCCCGCCGACCACCGGCGGGACCGTAACCCCGATCGTCGCACGGAGATCACCGGATGCGTCGTCACACGGTTGAGCCGAGGGTGAACGCCCGGCGCGCGGGACACCCGCGGACGGGACGTTCGCGGGGACGTTCACCAGGGGGCGGCCGGTCGCCGCCGCGGGTCAGGGCTGGTCGGCCGTGCGGGGGAAGCCGGAGATGCCGCGCCAGGCCAGCCGGGCGATGATCTTCTCGGCGGTCTCCTTCGGGATCGCGCGGTGCTGGGACAGCCAGAACCGGGCGCTGACCTCCGCCATGCCGACCAGGCCCATGCCGAGCAGGTGCGCCTCCTCGGCGGCGGCGCCGGTGTCCTCGGCGATCACCTGCGCGATCATCTCGGCGCACTGCTGGTTCGCACGGTCGACGCGGGCCCGGACGGGCGCCACGTTGCGCAGGTCCGACTCGAACACGAGCCGGTACGCCTCGCCGTCGCCCGCCACGAAGTCGTAGAAGGCCTGCATGCTCGCCTGGACGCGCAGCTTGTTGTCCGTGGTGGACTCCAGCGCCTCCCGGACGATCCGCACCAGGTTCTCGGCGTGCTCGTCCAGCAGGGCCAGGTACAGCTCCAGCTTGCCCGGGAAGTGCTGGTAGAGCACGGGCTTGCTGACGCCTGCGCGCTCGGCGATCTCGTCCATCGCCGCAGCGTGGTACCCCTGCGCGACGAACACCTCCTGGGCCGCGCCGAGCAGCTGCCTGCGGCGCGCCAGCCGCGGCAGTCTCGTGCCGCGGGGGCGGGCGTCCGGGGTCGCGGTCACCACACTCTCCGATCACCGAATCGTCGCGACGGGAGGGGGGTTTCCGTCGCGTGTTGACAATCACATCATCCTACGCGCCGGTAACTCCGTCGGTCACACACAAGCACCGGCGTCGTTCCTTCGCGCAGGTCAGTGTATTCCCGCCTGGACCGGTACCACCCCGCGCCGATCGTTTTCGAAAACCTTGTTAGCTGTGGCCGGGCCCAACCGCTCGGCCGCCGCGGGGCGAGCCGGCGCCGGCCGGGTCACCGGTACTCGTCCTCGTCCAGCCGGACCTCGCGCCGCTGCTCGGCCACGTCGGCGTCGTTCGCCTCGTCCGGCATGGGCGCCGCGCCGGCGCGCTCGTCCTCCTCGTCGAGCGCGGCGCGCTGCTCGGCGGCGTCGGCGTCGTTCGCCTCGTCCGGCATGGGGGTGTCCTCGGCCCGGTCGCCGTACTCGTCCAGGGCGGCGCGCCGCTCGGCGGCGTCGGCCTCGGCGGCGCCGTCCGGCGCCGCCCGGCCCAGGTCCTCGGTCTCGCTCATCTCGGCTCCTCCTCCGCGGTGCCGCCGGCCGGGCCGCCCGCCAGTTCGCGCAGCGGCGCCTCGACGGCCTCGCCGTAGGTCGGGAACGCGTGGACGACGTCGGCGAGCAGGCTCAGCGGCGTCTCCGCGCGGATGGCCAGGGCGATCTCGCTCATCCACTCCTCGGCGTGCAGTCCGGCCGCGGCGGCGCCGACCAGGAGGCCGCGGGAGCGGTCGGCGTACAGCTCCACCCGGCCGCGTTCGTCGGCCTCCACGGCGGCCCGCGCCGTCGCGGCGAGGTCGTACCCGGCGGTGACGAGGTCTATGCGAAGTTCGTCCGCCTGCATGGGCGAGATCCCGACCGAGTAGACGGTGGGGGAGGTGTAGACGACGCGCGGGATCGCCCGGTAGTCGGCCTCGCGGCGCCGCCCGAGCAGGTTCGACAGCGCGACGCGGGCCTGGTAGCGGGCCGCGTGCGCCGTGCGCGCGATGCCCGTGACGTCACCGGCCGCCCACACGCCCCCGGTGGCCGACGGCACCGCGCAGGTCTCGTCCACGGGGATCCCCCGGCCCGGCGTGACGGTGACGCCCAGGTTCTCCAGCCCGAGGCCCTCCACGCGGGGACGGCGCCCGGCGGCGACGAGGACGCGGTCGGCGTCGAGCGTCCCGCCGTCCGACAGCCACAGCCGCACCCCGACGTCCTTGCGCTCGACGTTGCCGACGGCGGCGCCGAGTCGCAGGTCGACGCCCATCCGGCGGAGCGCGTCCGCGAGGACCTCGCCGGCGAACGGCGCCTCCGCGGTCAGCAGCCGGCCGGACGCCTCGACGACCGCGACCTGCGATCCGAACGCCGCGTACACCTGCGCCAGCTCGCAGCCGACCGGGCCGCCGCCGAGGATCACCAGCCGGCGCGGCAGGTCGGGCACCGACAGGGCCTCGGCGCTCGTCCACAGCGGGACGTCGGCGAGCCCCTCGACGGGCGGGATCACCGGCTCGCTTCCGGTGCAGACGACGAGGTCGCCGTAGCCGTGCACGGCCCCGTCCACCTCGACGCGCCCGGGTTCGAGGACCCGGCCCCGGCCGCGCAGCACGGTGACGCCCTCTTCGGCCATCCGCGCGACGGACGGGTCGTCGCCCCGGTGCCCGGCCAGCGCGTCGCGCCGGGTGAGGGCCATCTCCCAGGTCTCGCCGCGCCGCGCCGACAGCAGCAGCGACTTGGACGGCACGCACGCGAAGTACGGCGACTCCCCGCCGACCAGGCGGTCCTCCACGAGCGCGACGTCCCGGCCGGCGCGGGCGAGGCCGGTCGCGACGCGTTCCCCCGCCGTCCCCCCGCCCAGCACCACGGCGTCGTAGTGGTTCTGCGACACTGCTCTTCCTTCCGCCCCGCATCGGTGTCCCCGCGTCCATGGTGGCGGAATCCGGTCCCGGAGAGTGCCGGTTCGAACACATAGGGCACGCGGATTCCGGTGGCGGGTCAGGGAAGGGGGCGGTGGTCCTCCAGGAGCGGCCGGAGAAGGTCGCCGTGCTCGTCCACCCGGGCCAGCACGTCGCCGGGGCCGAACAGCAGGTCGGCGGCGTCCTCGCAGGACTCGATCTCGTCCCAGGTGACGGGGGTCGACACCGACGGGCGGCTCGCCGCGCGCAGCGAGTACGGCGCGACCGTCGTCTTCGCCGGGTTGTTCTGGCTCCAGTCGACGAAGATCCTGCCCTTGCGCAGCCGCTTCTCCATCTTCGCGACGACCAGCCGGGGATGCGCCTCGGCCAGCCGCTGCGCGATGGACTTGGCGTACTCCGACGTCCGCTCGGCCTCCGCGGGCTCGGTGATCGGGACGTACAGGTGCAGGCCCTTCTTGCCGCTCGTCTTCGGGTAGGACTCCAGGCCGTCCTCGGCGAGCAGGCCGCGCAGCAGCCGCGCCACCTCGCACGCCTCCGTGATCGTGGCGGGCGCGCCCGGGTCCAGGTCGAAGACGAGCAGGTCGGGGGCGTGGACCTTGCCGCGCGGCCCGAGCCGCCACTGCGGGACGTGCAGCTCCAGCGCCGCGAGGTTCGCGCACCACACGAGCGTGGGCAGGTCGTCGACCACGACGTAGTCGAGCGTCTCGCGGCCCCGCGTGCTGCCGGGGCTCGGCACGGTCGCGGTGCGGACCCAGTCCGGCGTGTGGGACGGGGCGTTCTTCTCGAAGAACTTGCCGCCGTCGACGCCGTCCGGCCAGCGGATGCGGGTCGCGGCCCGGTCCTTCAGGTGCGGCAGCATCACGGGGGCGATGCGCGCGTAGTAGTCGATCACCTCGCCCTTGGTGAAGTCCGGGTAGAGGTCCTTGTCGAGGTTGGACAGCGCGAGCTGCTGCCCGTCCACCTCGACGGTCGTCTTCGCGCCGCTCACGCCGGCCGTCGCCTCGGTGTGCTCACTGGGCTAATGCTCACTCGTGACCTCCAGGGGGTCCTTGTCGTCACGCAGGCCGCGCCAGGACGGGAAGCGCAGCCGGCCGTCCCTGGTGCGGGCGCTGTAGGCGACCTCCCCGACGAGGTGCGGCTCAACCCATTGGGCGTCCTTGGCGAACTCGCGCGGGACGGCCTCGTCGTAGGGGCTCGTCGGACGGCGCAGCGGCCACAGCGTCTCGTACAGCTCGTCGAGGGCGCGGTCGGTGAAGCCCGTGCCGACGTGGCCGACGAAGCCCAGCATGCCCTTCACGTCGTACTCGCCCAGGAGGAGCGAGCCGACGCCGCCCTCGCGCCGCCCCTTGCCCGGCTTCCAGCCGCAGACGACGACCTCGCGCGTCATGAAGTTCTTCACCTTGCGCCAGAAGTCGACGCGGCGCCCCGGGCGGTACGGCGAGTCGAGCCGCTTGGCGAGGACGCCCTCCAGACGCTGCTCACGGGTGAAGGCGAGCAGCTCCCGCACCTGCGAGTCGTCGCCGCCGTGCAGGTACGGGGGGACCTCCACGGGGCCGGATCCGGCCAGGTCGAGTTCGGCCAGCAGCGAGCGGCGGTCGGCGTAGGGCAGGTCGTAGAGCAGGTGCCCGTCCAGGAACAGGACGTCGAACACCACGTACCTGACCGGGACGAGCCGGATCAGCCGCGGGTCCGGATGCTCGACGTGCATCCGGCGCTGGAGGCGCTCGAAGCTGGGGCGCCCCTCGTCGAAGGCGACGACCTCGCCGTCCAGGACGACGTCGTTGTCCGGCAGCAGGTCCGCCAGCGCGGACAGCTCAGGGTAGCGGCCCGCGACGTCGCCGCCGCGCCGCCCCGCGGCCCGGACGCCGTCCGCGGACACGTGCGCCAGCACGCGGACGCCGTCCCACTTCAGCTCCAGGCCCCACTGCGCGCCGTCGGAGGGGAGGTCCCCGGTGGCGGCCATCATCGGCTCAACGGGCCACGGCATGGTCATACCGCCGTCTTACCCGGCCCCCGCCCCGCAGAAAAGGATCAAGGCGCCGTTCTGGCGCAAATCACGCGGGGTTGCGACGCTAGGAGCCGGAACGCGCGGGGTAAGGACGGATCATGCGGAGTATCTGGAAGGGCGCGATCTCGTTCGGGCTGGTGACGATACCGGTGAAGCTCTATTCGGCGACCGAGCAGAGGGACGTCAGCTTCCACCAGGTGCACCGGGAGGACGGCGGGCGCATCAAGTACAAGCGGGTCTGCACGGTCGACGGCGAGGAGGTGCCCTACTCCGACATCGCCAAGGGCTACGAGCTGCCGTCCGGGGAGACGGTCATCCTCACCGACGAGGACTTCGCCGAGCTGCCGCTGTCGTCCAGCCGCCGGATCGACGTCCTGCAGTTCGTGGAGCGGGAGGAGGTCGACCCGATCTACTTCGCGAAGTCCTACTACCTGGAGCCGGACGCGCAGGGCGCCAAACCCTACGTGCTGCTCCGCGACGCGCTGGAGAACTCCGGGCAGGTCGCCATCGTGAAGGTCGCGCTGCGGCAGCGCGAGTCGCTCGCCACGCTGCGGGTCCGCGACGGCATCTTCGTGCTGGAGACGATGCTGTGGCCGGACGAGGTCCGCACCCCCGACTTCCCGTTCCTGGACGAGGACATCGAGGTCCGCAAGCAGGAGCTGTCGATGGCGACGTCGCTGATCGAGTCGATGGAGGGCGAGTTCGACCCGACCGAGTACAAGGACGCCTACCGGGAGGCGCTCCAGGCGGTGATCGACGCCAAGGTCGAGGGCCGCGAGGTCACCCGGCCCGAGGAGGCCGAGGAGGAGCCCGCCGCCGACCTGCTCAGCGCGCTGCGCGCCAGCGTCGAGGCCGCCAAGAAGAGCCGCGGCGAGCGCGACGGCAAGGCCGCGTCGTCGTCCTCGGCGGGGAAGAAGCCGGCGCGCAAGTCGCCCGCGAAGTCCACCGCGAAGAAGGAACCCGCGAAGAGCCGCGGCCGCAAGTCGGCCTGAGCCCCTCGCCGCCGAGGGGATGGGTCAGTTGTCGCGGCGGGCGGTGAGGACGCGGCCGAGCGCGGTGGCGGCGCCGGACGGGTCGGTGCACGGCGCGATCCGCTCGCCCCAGCCGTAGCAGTAGGACCAGGCGCCGCCGGAGCCCTCCGGGGCCGCGATGACGCTCTCGTTGATCCGCCGCATGTGCGGGTCGGCGACGAGCGCGGACGGGCGGCGGTCGCCGGGCGCGGCCACCTCGACCGCCCAGCCGGCGGCCCGCAGCGTGTCGGTGAGCCGCTCCAGGTGCGTGAGCGCCGTCTCGTCGTCGATGATCACCTGCGTGGTCATGGTGCCTCCAAAGGAACGTCCCGCGATGTGGTGTGGATGTCCACCGGACGCGGTCCGTCGCGGTACGCGTCACGCGAGGTGGTGCCGGTGGAATGACGTTCAGTCTCGCGCCGGGTGAGGGAGATCACAAGCGGTTTCCGTGTATTGGTGGCCGGGGTTTCACGAATTCCGTACCTGCGGTAGAGGCGGGCGAGGGGTCCGGGCGCCCACCAGTTCGCCCGGCCCATCAGCCGCATCATCGCGGGCACGAGCAGCCCGCGGATGATCGTCGCGTCCATCAGGATCGCCACGGCCATCCCGACGCCGACCATCTTGATGAACGTGATCCCGGACGTCGCGAACGCGCCGATCACGACGATGAACAGCAGCGCCGCGCTGGTGATGATCGAGCCGGTGCGCTCGACCCCCGCCGCGACGGCCGTGGTGTTGGAGCCGGTCCGGTCGTACTCCTCGCGGATCCGCGACAGCAGGAACACCTCGTAGTCCATCGAGATGCCGAACAGCAGGACCAGCATCAGGATCGGCATCGCGGGCGCGATCGCGCCGATGGCCGTGAAGTTCAGCAGGCCGGACAGGTGGCCTTCCTGGAAGATCAGCACGACCAGGCCGAACGTCGCCGACAGCGACAGCATGTTCATCAGGATCGCCTTCAGCGGCAGCACCACCGAGCCGAACGCCAGGAACAGCAGCACGAACGTCGCGCCCCCGACGAGCAGCGCCAGCCACGGCAGCGTGCCGCCGAGGCCGGCCAGCTCGTCCACGACATCGGCCGTCGAACCGCCGACGTGCACCTGCGCCCCGGCCGGCGCGGGGGCGTCCCGGACCTCCTGGACGAGATCGCGCGTGGTGTCGGCGTACGGGTCGGCGTCGTAGCCCACCGAGATCTGCGTGGTCGTGCCGCTGGAGCCGGTGACGGCCGCGTCGGCGGCGCCGGGGAGCGCGGCCAGGCGCTCGCTGAACGCGTCGATCGCGGCCCGGTCGGACGTCCCCGTCACGACCGCAGTGATCGGGCTGGTGGAGTTGTGCTGGAACCGCGTCTCCAGCGCCTCGGCGACGGCCCGCGCGCCGTTGCCCTCCGGCAGCGCGTTGGCGTCGATGCCGCCCCAGTTGATGCGGAGGAACGGGCCGCCGAGCGTGAGGAGCAGCGCCACCGTCGCGACCACGT
This sequence comes from Spirillospora sp. NPDC047418, assembly GCF_040643275.1. Taxonomy (NCBI): domain Bacteria; kingdom Bacillati; phylum Actinomycetota; class Actinomycetes; order Streptosporangiales; family Thermomonosporaceae; genus Spirillospora; species Spirillospora sp. NPDC047418. The sequence continues at coordinate 139,211 of NZ_JBEYTW010000006.1, read as the reverse complement.
AGACGACCGGGCGGCGCATGACGCTGCGCGCGACCCGTCCCCACCAGCCGCGGGGCGCCCTGCGCCGGTTCCGCCGCCGGATCGGCAGCGCGTCGACCTTCGGGCCGAGGACGGAGAGCAGCGCGGGCAGCACGGTCAGCGCCCCGAGCATGCACACGAACACCGTGGCGATGCCGCCGTAGCCCATCGAGACCAGGAAGTTCTGGTCGAACAGCAGCAGCCCGGACAGGGCCACCGCGACCGTGACGCCGGAGACGGCGACCGTGCGTCCGGCCGTGTTCATGGTCGTGGCCAGGGCGTCCTCGACGGACGTGCCGTCCCGCCGGAGTTCCTCGCGGAAGCGGCTGACCATGAACAGGCCGTAGTCGATCGCGAGGCCGAGGCCGAGGAACGTGCTGATGTTCACCGCGAAGATCGACACGTCGGTGAGCTGGGCGACGATGTGCAGGGCGGTGAACGAGCCGAGGACCGCGATGCCGCCGACCAGCAGCGGCAGGCTCGCCGCGACCAGCCCGCCGAAGATCAGCACGAGCAGGACGAGCAGGATCGGCATGGCGACGGCCTCGGCGCGGGGGAGGTCCGAGGCGACGCGGTCGTTGATGGCGGCGGAGGTGGCGACCGACCCGCCGACCGTGGCGGTGAGGCCGCCGCCCACGTCGTCCAGTCCGGCCTTGATCGCCTGGTAGGAGGCGTCCCGGGCGGTCTCGTCGGCGCCGGCGAGTTCGAGGGCGGCGTAGGTGGACGTGCGGTCCGTGCTGACGAACTGCGGCGCGCCGGTCGTCCAGTACGTGGCGGTCTCGACGACCTTGTCCTGGGGCAGCGCGGCGAGTGCCCGCTCGACGGAGGCCCGGTAGGACGGGTCGTCGACCGTGGTCCCGCCCTCGTACAGGATCACGACGTCGGAGGCGTCCCGGCCGAGGGCCTGCTCGGTGATCTGCCTGGCCTTCGTGCTCTCGCTGCCGGGCGTCTCGAAGCCGCCGGACGAGCTCAGCGCGCCGAAGACGCCCGTCCCCCAGACGCCGGCGAAGACGAGCAGCACGCCGGCGGCGGCGAGGACCCACCGGCGCCGCCGGTGGACCCAGCGGCCCCATCGATCGAACATCCGTCGTCCCCCGCCCGCCCCGCGACCTCCGGTGTCATCGAGCAGGGTAAGCGGAGCTTTGTACTGGTTTGACCTAATTCCGCAGGTGACGGCGGTGGGACGAGGGGGGGTGACGGCGGTGGTGACGGTGGTGGTGGCCGGCGGTAGGGGGCGCCGGCCACCGGACGTCCTTCTCGGGGAACCGGCTCAGCCGACGGGCTCCAGGCGGGACTCCGACGGGGCGGGGGAGTCGCCCTCGTGGATCCCGTACCTGCCGTAGATCCGGGCCAGCGGGCCCGGCGCCCACCAGTTGGCGCGTCCCATCAGCCGCATCGCCGCCGGGACGAGCAGCGCCCGGACGATCGTCGCGTCCATCAGGATCGCGATCGCCATCCCGACGCCCGTCATCTTGATGAACGTGATCCCGGACGTCGCGAACGCGCCGATCACGACGATGAACAGCAGCGCGGCGCTCGTGATGATCGAGCCCGTGCGCTGCATCCCGGCGGCGACGGCCGCCGTGTTGGAGCCGGTCAGGTCGTACTGCTCGCGGACCCGCGACAGCAGAAACACCTCGTAGTCCATCGAGATGCCGAACAGCATCGCCAGCATCAGGATCGGCATCGCCGGGTCGATCGCGCCGGTCGCGGTGAAGTTCAGCAGGCCGGACAGGTGCCCGTCCTGGAAGATCAGCACGACCGCGCCGAAGGTGGCCGACAGCGACAGCATGTTCACCACGATCGCCTTCAGCGGCAGCACCACCGACCCGAACGCCAGGAACAGCAGGACGAACGTCGCCCCGCCCACCAGCAGCGCCAGCCAGGGCAGCGTCGCGCCGATGCTGTCGAGCTGGTCGACGACCTCGGCCGTCATGCCCCCGACGTGGACGTGCGCGTCCGGCGGTGCCGGGACGTCCCGGACCTTCTGGACGAGGTCGCGCGCCGCACCGGAGTTCGGCTCGGCCGGGTAGGTCACCGCGATCCGCGTCGTCGTGCCCTCGGCGCCGGTCACCGCCGCGCCCGTCACGCCCGGCACGGCCGCGAGGCGGTCCCCGTACGCCTGGATCGCGGCCCGGTCGGACGTCCCGGTCACCACGGCCTCGATCGGGCTGGTGGCGTTGCGCGGGAACCGGGTCTCCAGCGCCTCCGCGACGACCCGCGCCTCGGCGCCCTCCGGCATGGCCCTGGCGTCGACGCCGCCCCAGTTGATGTGCAGGAAAGGCGCGCCGAGCGCGAGGAGCAGCGCCACCGTCGCCACCACGTAGACCACCGGGCGGCGCATGACGCTGTGCGCGAGCCGCCCCCACCAGCCGCGGGACGTCCTGGCCCGGCGCCGGATCGACAATGCGTTGACCTTCGGCCCGAGGACGGCGAGCAGCGCCGGCAGCACGGTCAGCGCGGCGACCATGCACACGAACACGGTCGCGATGCCGCCGTAGCCCATCGAGACCAGGAAGTTCTGGTCGAACAGCAGCAGTCCGGACAGCGACACCGCGACCGTGACCCCGGAGACGGCGACCGTGCGTCCGGCCGTCGCCATCGTCGCGGCCAGGGCGTCCTCGACGGACGACCCTTCGCCGATCTGCTCGCGGAACCGGCTGACCATGAACAGCCCGTAGTCGATCGCGAGGCCGAGGCCGAGGAACGTGGTGATGTTCACCGCGAAGATCGACACATCGGTGACATAGGACAGCGCGTGCAGCGCGGTGAACGAGCCGAGGATCGCGATGCCGCCGATGAGCATCGGCAGGCTCGCCGACACCAGGCCCCCGAAGATCAGCACGAGCAGCACCAGCAGGATCGGCATGGCCATGCCCTCGGCCCGCCCGATGTCGGACGAGACCTGCTCGTTGATCGCGGTCTCGGTGCCGACCGACCCGCCGACCGCCGCGGTGAGCCCGCCGCCGACCTCGGTCAACTCGTCCCGCATCGCCGTGTAGTTGTCGCTCCGCGTGCCCTCGTCGGCGCCCTGGAGCCGCAGCACCGCGTACGTGGACCTGCGGTCCTGGCTGACGAACTGCGGTGCGCCGGTCGTCCAGTACGTGGCGGTCGAGGCGATCCTGTCCTGCGGCAGCGCGGCGAGTGCCCGCTCGACCGAGGCCCGGTAGGACGGGTCGTCCACCGTGGTCCGCCCCTGATACAGGACCACGACGTCCGCCTCGTCCCGGCCGAGGTCCCGCTCGGCGATCTGCGCCGCCTGCGCGCTCTCGCTGCCCGGCGTGTCGAACCCGCCGGCGGAGGTCAGCGCGCCGAAGACGCCCGTCCCCCAGACGCCGGCGAAGACCAGCGCCGCCCCGGCCACCGCGAGGACCCACCGCCTGCGCCGGTGGACCCACCGTCCCCATCGCTCGAACATGACCCGTTCCCCTCTGCGAACGCCCATCATGGAAGTGAATGCTGTAAACTGCGAACAGCGTTAACTTCGCATACGGTGTTAGCTTCCGTCAAGGGTGTTTCTGGGGAATCATGCGGGGACGGCCGAAGGGCGGGGAGAAGAGGGCGGCGGAGTGGAAACACGGCGTGACCGGGTGCGCGCGGCGACGGTCCGGGAGATCTCCGAGACCGCCCGGCGGATCCTCGTCGAGCAGGGCCCCGAAGCGGCGACGCTCCGCGCGATCGCCCGCGAGATGGGCATGACCGCCCCGGCCCTCTACCGCTACTTCGGCAGCCACGGCGAGCTGCTGCGGCACCTGGTCGGCGACCTGTTCACCGAGCTGACCGGCGAGCTGCACACGGCCCTGAAGCAGGTGCCGCAGGACGACATGAGCGGCAAGTTCCTGACCGTCTCCCGGCAGTTCCGCGCCTGGTCCCTCGCGCACCCCCGCGAGTACGCCCTGCTGTTCGGCGCCCCCGTCCGCGGCGCCGCCGAGCAGGAGCAGATCGACTTCGCCGAGGACTGCGCCCGCGAGTTCGGCTGGACGTTCATGGCGCTCTTCCTCGAACTGTGGAGGAGGGGGCCGTTCCGGATCCCGTCCGACGACGAGATCGACCCCGTCCTGCGCGACCAGCTGCGCCGCTACCGCGACGGCGTCCTCGGCATCGAGCTGCCGCTCGGCGTCATCCAGCAGTTCCTGAAGTGCTGGATCCGGCTGCAGGGCAGCGTCAGCCTGGAGGTCTTCGGCCACCTGGCCTTCGCCCTGGACGACGCCGCCCCCATGTTCGAGCTGATGCTGGCGGAAATCTCCACCGACCTCGACCTCACCTACACCCCGCCGCCCCACAACACCTGACCACCGCCATCGGTCCAAGAGCGTTCATTCCGCATGTTCGCCGGCCACACGCTCCCGTTACCGATCCGCTGCCTAAAGGCGTTGTCAGCCGCTTCCAGGGATGTCCAAGTCGGACATTGTTCAGTAATAGGAAAAAGGGTCGCGTGGGGAATGGGATTCGCGCTAGTATTTTGGGCTCGGAAGCGTAAAGATGGTGTTGGTTGGGTAATATTGGAATATGGGTTTAGTTACGGTCGATCTTGATGGGGCGTCCACCATGGAATTGGTGAATGCCGCGTCCGCGATCGCTGCCGAACTCGCCCGCCGCGCCGCGCCCGAATCGGCGGCGGCGTGCATGGAGCTCGCGGAAACACTCGCTGCGGCCGGTGACATGCAGGAGGCCGCGCTCGCCGGATTCGTCGGCGTGGTCGATAACGGCAGGGAAGTGCAGCGGTGGGGCTTTCCCTCTACTCGCTCCTGGCTGCGCTCCCGGCTCGGGATGCGCGAGGCCCGTGCCAAAGAACGGCTGACGCTGGCGCGGCAGCGGCGCCGCCTTGCGGAGGTGTCGAGCCGCTGGGCCGCCGGTGACCTGTCCGCCGGGTACGCCGCCACCATCGCCGGTGCGGTCACCCGGCTGGACGACGCCGACTGCGCCGCCGCCGAAGAGATCCTGCTGGGCATGGTCCAGGACGGATTCTCGACGGGGAAGGTCGCCTCGTTCGGCCGCCGCATCCGCGATGTCATCGCCGAACGGAACGGCACCGAACCGGTTCCCCAGGACGCTCGGCACGAGTACGAGCGGTCCTGGATCGACTCGACGCGGTCACTGGACGGCGGCCGCTACATCAAGGGCTGGCTCAACGCCGAAGACGCCGCGATCTGGGACGGGACACTCGGCCCGCTGGCCAAACCCACCGGGACCGACGACCGCCGCGACCTGTCGGAACGGACGGCGGCCGCGCTCACCTCGGTGCTGTCGGGCGGGCACAAGGCCACCAAAGTGACGGTCATCTGCGACCTGGACACCCTCACCGGCGGCACCACCCCCGCCCGGCTACCCGACGGCACACCCATCCCCGCCGAACAGGCCCGCCGCATCGCCCTGGCGGCCGGAGTCTCCCCCCTCCTGCTCGGACGCGGCAACATCCCCCTCTACCTGGGCCGCACCGAACGGTTCGCCAGCCCCGGCCAACGCCGCGCCCTAGAAACCCTCTACCCCACCTGCGCCGTCCAGGGCTGCGAAGTCCCCGGCACTCTCGCCGAAGTCGACCATGTGGACGGCTGGGCACTCGGTTCACCCACCAACATCGACAGACTCGCCCTGTGCTGCGGATGGCACAACCGCTGGAAGGCCGCCAATCCCACAAAGATCCACATCACCCGGGGGCCCGACGGCCGCTACACCTACCGCCTCCATCCGCCGGGAGGCAGAGCGGCCTCCGGATCCGGTCGTCCGCCACCCTGGTTGCAAGCCGCGTGACCATCGCCCGCGTCTGACGTGTCCGCAACCCCGAGCTCGGTTACTAGTGCCGTGGCCGGGCCGGTTCGGCGTGCCCGAGCCCGGTCGCCCGGATTTCTCCGCCTTGGCCGCAGGCCCACAGTGTCGCGCGAGTGACCCACTTCCCTGGCCACCTGCGCGTTCGGCCGGATGTGCCGGCACCATCGCGTCGGCCCGGAGATCCGCTGGGGGACCTGTAGGTCTCTAACCAGGACCGCGCTCGCTGACCCGCCGTGATCGGGGGAGCGGCGCCGAACGTCATCGCTGAGGATCTGGCCCATGACCTCGACTGGTAGGGGCGGATTGGTCGCGGCGGCCTCGGCGGTCTCATCGCCGGCCAGCAGCGCGAGGAGGCGCGGAGTGGGGAGCCGGGCGTCGGCCGCGGCCGTACCCCGGCACGCCCGGATCGGGGTCGTGGCTGATTTTCTCGACCATCTCGGCCGTGGTGCCGTGGTGCCGTGGTGCCGTGGTGCTGGGGTCCATGGTCACCAATGCGCGCTCGCGTGCGACGGACGAGTCGGCGAAGCGGCGCAGACCCTCGCGCGGGAAGTTCGGGTGCCTCAGCATCTTGGCCTCACCCCTCGAACTCCAGGACCGTCCGGAGCAGCAGTTCGCCAGGCCGATCCGGATGATTCTCGGTCAGGAACAGCCGCACCAGGAAGTCGTCGACCGGTGCGGGAACTCGCACCAGGTCGGCCGGTAGATGCGGACAGTGCGCCGCGCCGCGCCGCAGCGCGAGATGCGCCAATGTCGCGCACCGCGTCCCGTTCGACGTCACCGTGCTCGTCCATCTGGGCCGGTATGCCCATTGCCACCATGCCCGTGGACGTGCTTAATTAGGGATCCGCTCTGGAAACACTGTTTCTCTCAGAGAAACGGCAGGCCTGTGTCCGCGCTGCGGCACGAGAGAACGGACCACGATGAGCGCAGCTCCACCGACCCCGTCCACCCGGATCGTCGCGTTCCCCGGGCGTCCGCCGGTTCCCTTCGACCCCGCGCGCGCCGCCCCGTTCGGCTGGTGGCCCGCGATCTGCATCGCCCTGGTGGCGCTGATCGACCGGGTCGAGGCCAACCTGATGGCCGGGGCGCTGCCCCGGATCCAGGAGGAGTTCGGCTTCTCCGACACCGCCGGCGGCGCCATCGCCACCGCCGCGGCCCTGGCCGGGGTGGTGCTGCTGATCCCGGCCGGACGGCTCGCCGACCGCACCCGGCGGACCTGGACGATCGCCGCCGTGGTCGCGGTCTGGTCCGTGCTGACGGTCGGCAGCGGCCTGGCGCAGTCGTACGCGACACTGCTCGCCGTCCGCGTCTTCCTCGGCGGCGCGGGGCTGCTCTACAACCCGTCCGGCTCCAGCCTGATCGCCGACTACTACCCCGGCTCCGGACGCGCCTGCGCGTTCGGGCTGGAGCGCTTCGCCTACTACTCCGGGCTCCCGCTGGGGATCATGGCGGGCGGCGCGCTGGCCCAGGCGTTCGGCTGGCGGACGATGTTCTTCCTGGTCGCCGTCCCGGGCGTGGTCATCGCGCTGCTCTGCCTCACCGTCCGCGAGCCCGTACGGGGCCTGGGCGACCGCATCGAGGCCATGCGCTCCGGCGGGCCCGGCGCCGACGCGGCGAGCGACGCCCCCGCGGCCGCGGCACCCCGGGAGCCCCTGGCCGTCCAGTTGCGCTCCCTGCTGGCGATCCGGACGCTGCGCTCGGTGGTCCTGGGGCTGACGATCCTCTTCTTCGGCCTCGGCGGCCTCTTCTTCTGGATGCCCAGCTACTACCAGCGCACCTACGACCTCGCCGAAGGCCCGGCGGCGGCCATCGCCGGGGGCGTGGGGCTGGCCGGGATGGTCATCGGCACCCTCATCGGAAGCCGGTACGGGGACCGGCGGCACGGACGCTCTCCCGGCTGGCGCGTCCACTTCGGCGCGATCGGCCTAGCGGTCGGGACGACGGGGCTGGCGGGCGCGGTCCTGATCCCGGCGCTGCCCGCGCAGATCGCGTTCTACTGCCTCGCCAACATCGGGTTCTCGATCGCCATCCCCACCCTCACGGCGGCCAACGCGGACATCGTCAGCGCGGACCGCCGCGGGCTGGGATTCGCGGTGCTGCAATTCCTGATCACGCTCGGCGGGGCGGCCGGGCCGCTGCTGGTGGGCGCGGCGTCCGACCTGACCGGGTCACTGCGCGGCGCCTTCACGGTGCTGCTGCTCCCGCTGCTGGCCGGAACCCTGGTCACCTTCGGCGGCCGGCGCCACTACGACGCCGACGCCGCCCGCGCCCTCACCGCCCGCGCCCCCACCGGCGGCGCAGAAGGTCCGGACCCGCACGACCCGGCGAAATGAAACCCGGCAGAGGGGATCCGTCCTACTCGGCGAAGAAGTCGAATTCGTTGTTGCGGACGCCGGCGAGGAAGGCCTCCCATTCGGCGCGGGTGTAGATGATGGCTTCGGCGTCGGGACGGCGGCTGTGGCGGACGGCCACCCGGTCCGTCCCGTCCGCGAGAGGGCCCGCCTCCACGCAGTTGCCGCCGCCGTTTGGGCTGAAGCTGCTGATGTGCCAGGTGATGCGGGACCGCTCTTCGTGTCCGAGGGTGCTGGGGGGTTCGGGCGTGTTCAAGACTCGTCCTCCGCGATCGCCGAGATCATCTCGATGGATTCGGCCGGCCCGAGAGCCAGTGCTTGGTGGCCATTGTAAGCGTGGATGAATTGGCTTATGTCGGGCGCCTCGGTGTAGATGGCGCCTGCCAGCGTCTCGGTGTACGCCACCTCGGGAAAGGGGTCTGGCATGCGGAAGATCTCGAAGGCTCCGAAGACGCTTGCCAGCGCCCCGGCCTTCAGCGGAAGTACTCGGATGTCCACGGTGGGCAAGGCGGCCAAGTCTGCGAGGTGACGGAGTTGCTCCTGCATGACGGTTCGTGCTCCGATTCTGCGGCGCAGCACCGATTCGTCGAGGATGGCGGATAGGCAGGGCGGTTCGTCCTTGTTGAGAATTTCCTGACGGATCATTCGAACCTCGTGCCAGCGCTCAACCTGTTCGAGAGTGGCGTTGGGCTCGTCCAAGCGGATCGCTCGCTCGGCATACTCGGGAGTCTGCAACAGGCCCGGTATGACCACCGATGCGTAGGACCGGATGTGGACCGCACGCGACTCCAGCCATATGTAGTCGATCAGAGATCCGACCACGTCACCCGCGTAGCCGTCCCACCAACCCTTCTGCCATACGTCCTTGCTGAGGTTGAGTAGTTGCTCACGAAGTGCGGGGTCGGAGACACCGTAGAGGTCGAGCAGTGCGAGGAGGTCGGGACGGCGGATGGGATAGAACCCCGTCTCGTACCGGCTGACGGTCCCGGTGTCGCGCTGGAGATATTCGGCGGCGTCCTTGAGCAGGACCCCCTTGGCGTCGCGCAACTCCCGAAGTTGTTGCCCCAACCATTGGGATCGCAGGGTCCCCGCTCGTGGTGCAGCCGCCATCTCGCGTGTCCTCTCCCTTTCGCTCAAAAGATCATGAGCAAAATGCTTTAGGCAACTTGCCTGGCCCCGGACGTGATGTCAGTATACGCAGAGTGCAAGGTCTGGTGCGGAGAGTCGCAAAGATCTCTTGAAGCCGACGGGCCGGGACGGAGCGATGCTTGGCGGCTGCGTCTGTCCCGGCCCGGGTGCTCGGAAGGGAGTATCCGGATGGATGACGTCCACGAGTCCGAACAGCTGCCTGTCTACCACGCCGACGTGGCGGAGTGGGCGGTTCAGCTGGGCGGGGGTGTGGCGCCCAGGCTGTTCGTGCTCGTCCGGGAGGACCCCGGCGAGGGTGACGCGGTGGTGGACGAGATCGTCGCGTACGGGATCGTCATGCCGGACGGGTCCGCTGCGACTGTTCCGATCAGCGGGCGTGGGCTCGGGCGGTGGCTCACGGCGGAGAGCGCGTCGCGGCGGACGCGGTCGGAGCTGGTCTGGCTGTCGCCCGCGTAGCGCAATGGCAGAAGGCCCCCGGATGGTCTCCGGGGGCCTTCCGATGTGAGCGTCAGTAGCTGGGCTGGCTGGGGTCGATCTGGTTGACCCAGGCCAGGACGCCGCCGCCGACGTGGACGGCGTCGCCGAAGCCGGCGTTCTTGACGACGGCCAGGGCCTCGGCGGAGCGGACGCCCGACTTGCAGTGCAGGACGATCTTCTTGTCCTGCGGCAGCCGCTCGAGGGCGGAGCCGTTCAGGAACTCGCCCTTCGGGATCAGCGTCGCGCCCGGGATCGAGACGATCTCGTACTCGTTGGGCTCGCGGACGTCCACGAGGAAGATGTCGTCCCCGTTGTCCTGCATGGCCTTGAGGTCGCGGACGCTGATCGTGGAGTCCTTGGCGGCCTCGGTGGCCTCCTCGGAGACCGCGCCGCAGAACGCCTCGTAGTCCTCCAGGAGCTCGGTCTGCGTCGGGTTCTTGCCGCAGAGCGGGCACTCCGGGTCCTTGCGGACCTTGACCGAGCGGTAGGTCATCTCCAGGGCGTCGTAGATCATCAGCCGGCCGACGAGGGGCTCGCCGATGCCGGTGAGGAGCTTGATCCCCTCGTTCACCTGGATGGACCCGATGGAGGAGCACAGCACGCCGAGGACGCCGCCCTCGGCGCAGGACGGGACCATGCCGGGTGGCGGCGGCTCGGGGTAGAGGCAGCGGTAGCACGGGCCGTACTCGGCCCAGAAGACCGACGCCTGCCCGTCGAAGCGGTAGATCGAGCCCCACACGTACGGCTTGCCGAGCAGGACGGCCGCGTCGTTCACCATGTAGCGGGTGGCGAAGTTGTCGGTGCCGTCCAGGATGAGGTCGTACTGGGAGAAGATGTCCATGATGTTGTCGCGGTCGAGCGCCATGTTGTGCACGACGACGTCGATCAGCGGGTTGATCTCACGGACCGTCTCGGCCGCCGACTCGACCTTCGGCTTGCCGAGGGACGACTGGCGGTGGATGACCTGCCGCTGCAGGTTGGACTCGTCCACGACGTCGAAGTCCACGACGCCGAGGGTGCCCACGCCGGCGGCGGCGAGGTAGAGGAGGGCGGGGGAGCCGAGCCCGCCGGCGCCCACGATCAGAACCTTGGAGTTCTTGAGGCGCTTCTGCCCGGACATGCCCACGTCGGGGATGATCAGGTGCCGCGAGTAGCGGTTGACCTCGTCGCGGGTGAGCTCCGCTGCTGGCTCGACCAGAGGTGGCAACGACACGGTGGGTGCTCCTGTGCTGACGCTCGGCTGTGAGTGAGGGCGGACGTCACTGTCCTCTTCCCGCACAACCTTGCCACGTGCCGCGGCATTCCCCGTAGCCGGGCGTGCCCGCCGTGCGGTGCCGAGGGTGCGGGACGGGGCGCTGCATAGGCCGGAACTCAGCGGGCACGGGTGGAGGGCGTACGACTTTCCGTACCCGAAGGAGGAGCAGTGAGCATCCTCGACAAGCTGAAGAACAAGGCGCAGCAGGCCATGGGCCAGGGCAAGGAGGAGGCCGGGCGGCGGTCCGGCGACTCCTCCCTGGAGGCCGAGGGCCGCAAGGACCAGGCGTCCGGCGGCGCCAAGCAGGTCGGCGAGAAGGCCAAGGACGCCGCGCAGGAGGCGCGCAGGACCTTCGGCACCGGGTCCTAGCCCCCACCGCCGGGAAGCCCCTCCGCGGAGGGGCTTCCCGCTGTTCCGGGCCGGGGGACGGCGCCCTCCCCGCAAGGGCAGGGCGGAATGTCGCGAAGCACAGTTAATCTTGGCTGTTGTGGCATTCCCGCCCCCGTCTCAGCAACCGCCCCGGCCGCGGCCTCCGTCGCCGCCGGGGCCTCCGTACGCGGGTCCGCCGCGGCCGATGGGCCCGCCGCCCGAGGTGCGCGACCCGCTGACCGTGCTGGGGCTGACCGGACGGCAGTGGATGGTCGTGGCCCTCGCCGTCGGCTGCTGCTACCTGCTCACCACCGCCGTCGCGATGACCGGCGCGTGGACGACCTTCCACCGCGAGCCGACCAGCGCCGAGCTGCAGGTGGCGGCGAACAAGGAGGTCGCGCGGCGCTGGCAGGCGTGGCCCGCGACCCGCATCTTCCCGCGGCGGATCCCGTACCGTCCGGTCGGCGACCACACCGAGTACGCGACCCGGACGGGCATCGTCGCCGCGACCGGCTGCGCCCAGGCCGTCAACGAGGAGATCGCACCCACGCTCGCCAAGCACGGCTGCCTCGCCGTGCTGCGCGCCACGTACGCCGACCAGCTGCAGGGCATCGTCGTCACCGTCGGCGTCGTCGTGTTCGCCGACCCGTGGAAGGCCGACCGCGCGTTCAGGGAGCTGCCCCGTTCGCAGGGCCCGGACGCCGGGAAGGGGTCGGCCGCGCCCGCGCTGCACGCCGCCGCGTTCCCGGGCACCGCGTCCGCGAAGTTCACCGACGAGGCACGGCAGGACCGGACGAGCGACCGCGGCGGCCCGTACGTGGTGCTGACGACGTCGGGGCAGGCGGACGGCCGTCCCGCGTCCGAGATCAGGAAGGCGCGGCCGGGCGAGCCGTTCGCGGTGGCGCCGCAGCTCGGCCACGCGGTCGCGCGGTCGCTCGCCGCCAAGGCGCTGCCCGACTGCGACGACCCGGAGTGGCAGTGCTGACCCGGCGGGGGCGGGCCGCCGCCGGGCTGCTGGCGGGGGCGCTGGCCGGGAGCTGGCTGGCGCCCGTCCCCGCGCACGCGGACGAGATCCGCGACCGGCAGGCGCCCGTCCTGCGGACCCTCGGCATGGACGCCGCCTGGAAGATCACCAAGGGGCAGGGGGTGACGGTCGGGGTCGTCGACTCCGGCGTCGACCCGAACCAGGCGGACCTGCGCGGCAAGGTCACCACCGGGCCCAACATGATCGCCGAGGTCGACCGCGGCACCACGCCCAAGCGGCTGCACGGCACGGCGATGGCGTCGCTGATCGCCGGGCACGGCCACGGACCGGGCGGCCGCTCCGGGATCATCGGGGTGGCCCCGCGGGCGAGCATCCTCGCCGTCCGGGCCATCAGCGAGGAGGAGGACGAGAGCTACCGCCGCTACCGCGGGTCGCGGGAGGCCAAGAGCTCGGTCGCGCGCGGCATCCGCTACGCCGCCGACCACGGCGCCGACGTCATCAACCTCTCGCTCGGCAATGAAGGGGAGTCGCTGGACGAGCGGGAGTCCGTGGCCTACGCCATCGGCAAGGGCATCGTGGTGGTCGCGGCGGCCGGCAACAACGGCGACAAGAAGCGCCTGCTGGACGAGGACGGCTTCGCCCCCTACTCCTACCCGGCGTCCTTCCCCGGCGTCATCGCGGTCGCGGCCGCCGAACCCGACCACGACCGCGCGCCGTTCTCCAACCGCAACTACTCGGTGCTCGTGTCCGCGCCGGGCGACGCCGTGGTCTCGGCGGGTCCCGGCACCGACTACCTCATCGGCGGCGGGACGAGCCAGGCCAGCGCGTTCGTCTCCGGGATCGCCGCGCTGATCCGCGCGAAGTATCCGAAGATGGCGCCGGCGCTGGTGTCGCAGGCGCTGGTGCAGAGCACCCGGCACCGGCCGAAGGACGGCTACGACCCGGAGGTCGGGTTCGGCGAGGTGCACGCGGCCCGCGCGCTGGCGGCGGCGGCGACCATCGCGTCGACGCCCTCGGGCGGGGACGGGAGCAAGCCCGCCCGGGAGCGGTTCGGCGCGGCCGAGCCGGGACCGGTGCAGGTCATCGACCATCCCGCCTGGGTGACGTGGATGATCATCGCGGTCCTGGTGCTCGGCGTCGGCGGGGCGGCCGGGGGCGGCGCGATCGGGCTCGCGTTCTGGCGCCGCCACCCGAGGTCCGCGGACGGGCCGGCCGGCGGCCCGCCGCCCGGCCGGCCGCAGGGCCGCGGCCCGTACGGCCCGCCGCCGCCGCGCCCGCCCTACATCGCGCCGCGCCACCCGGCGCCGCCCCCGCCGCGCAGCGCGCCCGGCGGGCCCACGATGGTGCCCCCGTCCTGACCCCGCTTCGGCTACGCTCCGCTGCGTGGCGCGCGCCGAGATCACCGCCCCGGGCACCGAGCCGGAACCGCGATCGGGCGGGCCGTACGGCGGTCGGCGGGTGTCGCGCCGGACGGCCGCGCTGGTGGCCGCGTCCGCGTGCGCGACGGTGCTCGTCGTCGCCGGGGTCCGGCTGTCGGCGGAGCTGACCCGCGGCCCGACGGCCGGCGAGCGCGCCGCGGCGACCGCGGCGGAACTGGCCGGCCGCTACCGCAGCTGGCCGGCCGGGCGGATCTTCCCCGCCGAGATCCCGTACACGCTCGGCCAGGCGGCCCCGGAGAAGGCCCGCCGGGTCGGCATCGGCACCGACACCCGCTGCGAGACCGCCGCCGATGACGCGCTCGTCCGGTCCCTGACGTCCCGGGGGTGCCGCGCCGTGCTCCGCGCCACCTACCTCGACCAGGCGCAGGGCGTCGCGGTGACGGTCGGCGTGGTGGTGTTCCCGGATGAGCGGTCCGCGCGCGAGGCGGTCGCCTGGTTCCCCGACGACGGGCCCGCCCCCGGGCTGCGGGCGCTGCCGTTCCCCGGCTCGGTCGCCGCGCGGTTCGGCGACGCGGCCCGGCAGACGTCCGCCGCCGCGCAGCGCGGGCCCTACGTGGTCGCGGCGACCGCCGGGTACGCCGACGGGCGCCCCACGCTGCGCGGGACGCTCGCCGACCTGGCCGAACTCGTGCCGCAGCTGGTGCGGGGCGTGCTCCGGCCGCTGGCGGCGCCGGCGAAGGTCCGCTGCGGCGACCGGGAGTGGCGGTGCTGAGACGCCTCGCCGCCGCGCTGGCCGCCGTGGCGCTCGTCGCGATGCCCGCCGCCCCGGCCCGCGCGGACCAGGTGCGGGACGCCGCGATGCCCGTCCTCGAATCGTTGAGCGTGCCCCGCGCGTGGACGATGGCGAAGGGCGCCGGCGTGACCGTCGCCGTCCTCGACTCGGGCGTGGACCCCGATCAGGCCGACCTGGCGGGGTCGGTCACCGTGGGCCCCGACCTCACGCGCGGCGCAGGGCCTGCGGGCGTCCGGCCGAAACGGCTGCACGGCACCAACATGGCGTCCATCATCGCCGGGCACGGGCACGGCCCCGGCGGCGCGCTGGGGATGATCGGCGTCGCGCCCGAGGCGCGGCTGCTGTCGCTGCGGGTCATCCTGGAACGGGACGAACCGGGCTTCGCGGCGTTCACCGGCGCGGAGCGCTTCGCCGGGACGATCGCGGAGGGCATCCGCTACGCGGTCGACCACGGCGCCGACGTGATCAACCTGTCGCTCGGCCGCTCGTACCCGACGCCGCGCGAACGCGAGGCCGTCGCCTACGCGATCCGCCGCAACGTGGTCGTGGTGGCGGCCGCCGGCAACGGCGGCGCCGACCGGACGGCGAAGCGCGGCGGGCACACCAAGTACTCCTACCCGGCGTCGTTCCCCGGCGTCATCTCCGTCGCCGCCGTGGACGCCGCCGGCCGGCACGCCGGGTTCTCCAACCGCAACTCGGGCGTCGTCGTGTCCGCGCCCGGCGTGCAGATCATCGGCGCCGGGCCGGACGGCGGCTACTGGATCGGGGACGGCACGAGCCCCGCGACCGCGTTCGTCTCCGGCATCGCCGCGCTCATCAGGTCGCGGCACCCGGGCCTCGCGCCCGCGCTGGTCACGCAGGCGATCGTGGCGGGCACCCGGAACCGCCCGGACCGCGGCTACGACCGCGCGGTCGGGTTCGGGCGGGTCGACGCCGCCGCCGCGCTGATCGCGTCCGACGCCCTGGCGGGCGCCCGCATGAGCGGCGCCGGCCTCTCCGCGGACCGCCGGTTCGCGGACGGCCCCGCCCGGCCCGCGCAGGTCGTGCACCGCTCGGGCGGGCTGGTCGTCACCTACCTGCTGGTGTGCGCGCTGGCACTGTTCGGCCTGGCGGGCGCTGCCGTGGCCGTGCGCGGCGCCCCGCGCGATCCGGGAGAATCGACGGATGTGGTCCGAACCTGACGAGTACGCCGAGTCGGTGCTGGACGCGGTGGAGCGCATCCCGCCGGGCCGGGTCCTGTCCTACGGCGACGTCGCCGAACTGGTCGGACGCGGCGGCCCGCGGCAGGTCGGCCGGGTCATGTCGCTGTACGGCGGCGCCGTCCCGTGGTGGCGGGTGATCCGCGCCGACGGGAGCCCGCCGCAGTGCCACGAGGGCCGCGCCCACGAGCACTACCGCGCCGAGGGCACCCCCCTACGCCCCGACGGCCGCCGCGTCGACATGCCCCGCGCCCGCTGGTCAGGCCCCACCTGAGGCGTACAGCGACACGGCCGCCGCGTCGGCATGACGCGTGCGCGCTGGTCGAGCCCATCTTGAGGCGTCCAGGGCACCGCCGCCGCGTCGGCATGACGCGTGTGCGGTGGTCAGGGCCTCCTGAAGGGTCTGGGGGCGCCGCCGCCGGGTGGTGCCGGCGGTCAGGGGGTTGTTGCGGGGTGGAGGCGGAAGGCGCCGGCGATCACGGTGGCCAGGACCAGGGGGCTGAGTGCGGCGGCGAGGACGGGGGCGCTCGTCATCAGCGCGCCGGCGACGGCGGCGCCCGCGGCGAGGCTGAGGATCACGGCGGTGCGCAGGCCGGCGGCGCCGCCCTGACCGACCGCCAGGCCGCCCATCATGGACGTGAGCGTCCCGGTGACGAACGTGGTGGTGATGCCGTCGGCGGCCAGGCTGCGGGCCGCCGCCGTCTGCGCGCCCATCGCGGTGGACGACAGCGCGATGAGGACGAGCAGTTCGCCGCCGCGCGGTTCGGCGTCCGTGAGCGTCCAGCCCGCGAGGAAGGCGGTCTGCAGCGCGAGGACGGCGGCGAGGACGGCGGTGATGCGCGGCGGCCAGACGCGGCCGGGGTCGTGGCGCCCGGCGATGCGGAAACCGGCGAGCAGGCCGACCGCGAACGCGAGCGTCGCGGCGCCGCAGCGGGCCAGGTCGGCGCCGTTCGCCTCCCCGGCGGCGAGGCCGAACAGCACGATGTTGCCGGTCATGTTGGCCGTGAAGACCTTCTCCATGCCGAGGAACCCGACGATGTCGGTCGTCCCGGACCCGAAGGTGAGCAGCACCAGCAGCGCGGCGCGCAGCCGGAGCGGGCCGCCGGGACGGGCCCCCGCCGCCGCGGTGGCCGCGGCGGCGGGGGACAGGTCGGACGAGGCGGTCACAACGCTCCCTAGTAGATGATCAGCCCGACGACGGTGGCCACGACCAGGCCGGCGACGACGGGCAGGAACGCGCGGCGCACGAGGTCGAGGACGGGCACCCGCGCGAACCCCGCCACGGCGATCAGCGAGGACCAGGCGACCAGCACGCCGCCGCCGGCCCAGATGCAGCCCATCTGCCCGATCGCGGCGAGCAGCGCCGGGTCGACGCCGGACGCGGGGCCGAGCGACCCGGCCAGCGACCCGGTGAGCGGCAGCCCGGAGAAGCCGGAGCCGTCCAGCCCGGTGAGCATGCCGATGATCAGGACGCCGAAGCCGACGACGTACTGGCTGTCGGGGATGGCGTCCTGGATCCGGACGACGATGTCGAACAGGAACGCCGGCGCCTTCGCCCCCTCGCCCAGGCCCATGATCTTCCCGGCGAAGTCGGCGTTGCCGATGAAGAAGAACCCGGCGATGGGGATGACGATGCCCATCGCCTTCATCGCGAAGACGAGGCCGTCCACGATGTGGTCGGCGCACCGCTCCAGGCTGCCGCGGCCGTCCTTGGAGATCGTGGCGGACAGCAGCAGCGCGGTGGCGACGCCGCCGACGAGCGCGGCCGCGTCCCCGCCGACGACCTCGGGGACGAGGCCGGTGAACTTGCCCAGCATCATGTAGCAGACGAGCCCGATGAGGGCCAGCGGGACGATCGTGGCGAACGCCTTGGACCGGCGCGGGCAGTCGGCGCCCGGTACGTCGCCGCCGTTCAGGGACGACAGCGCCTCGCGGGCCATGACGTCGCCGGCGTCCGCCCCGCCGCCGGACGCACCCGCCCCGCCGGACGCACCGGACCCGCCGCCCGATCCGGGCCCCGAGTCGAGTACGGCCACGGAGCCCGCACCGGCGGCGGCCCCGGTCCGCACGGCGCGGCGCCGCGGCAGCACCCGGATGAGCGACCGCCGCGGCGCCGCCGCGTCGGCCTCCGACTCGCCGGCCTCCCAGCGCTCCAGCAGCGCGGCGTCCGGCTTGCGGAACTCCGCGCGGGTCATCAGGTAGCCGAGGGCGAGCGCGACCCCGCCGGTGATCAGCGACAGCACCATGGCGCGGTCGGCGACCGCGCCGGTGTCCACCCCCGCCGCCTTCGCCGACAGGCCGGGCGCGACCTGGATGACGTAGTCGCTGGACAGCGCCATGCCCTGCCCGGCGATGGCGATCGCGATGCCCGCGCTGATCGGCGGCAGCCCGGCGGCGATCGCGGCGGGCAGCAGGATCGCGCCCATCAGCGGCACCGCCGGCGTCGGCCAGAAGAACAGGCTGATCACGTAGGTGACGAGCGCGAGCACCCAGAAGGCGGAGTGGCCGGACCGCATGACGACGCGGAACGGCTCCACCATGCGGCGGTCGGCGCCGAGCGCGCGCAGCGACCCGAGCAGCGCGGTCACCAGCGCGATGATCAGGAAGATGCTGAACAGCTCGGTCGCCGCGGTCAGGCTGGCGTTGAAGATCGACTCCAGCCCGGTGACGAAGTTCCCGGTGAAGACCCAGGCGGTGAGGAACGTCGCCGCGACCGCGGGGATGACGACGTTCTTGCGAGCGATCATGACGGCGATGATGAGGACGATTCCGGACAGATAGATCCAGTGAGCGGCTCCCAAAGGAACCCCCCTCCCTGTACGCGCCTCTGGCTGGAGCGATGGGCGCAACGGTTGCAGAGAATCTGCTCGATTGGCGAGAGGTGAACAATGAGGAACGTGCACACGGCGGGCTTAGTCATTTTGTGCACGATGCCGGGCCCCGGGCCGCTGAAGGCGCGGCGGGCACCGGGTGTGTGCACGGTGCCCAAGGAATCCGCCGGATTCTCGGCACTCGGTCCGTATCGGCGCTGATCTGGCCGCGCCGACACTGGCGGCATGTCAGCAGAGTTCGGACTGCCCGGGCGCGGCCCCGCCGTCGCGTCCGCCACCGGGTCCGCCACCGGGTCCGGCGGCATGGTCGCGTCGAGCCATCCGGCGGTGAGCCTCGCCGGCGCCCGCGTGCTCGCGGACGGCGGGAACGCCGTGGACGCCGCCCTCGCCATGGCCGCCCTGTCGTGGCTCGCGCTGCCCGGCCAGTGCGGGGTCGGCGGCGACGCGTTCGTGCTGCTGCGCCGCCCGGACGGCTCCGTCGCCGCGTTCGGCGGCAGCGGCTTCGGCCCGGACGGCGGCGAGCCCGCCTTCTACCGGGACCGCGGCCTGCGCGCCCTCCCGCTGGAGGGCGCCCTCGCCGTCGCCGCGCCGGGCGCGGTCGCCGCCCTCGCCGCGCTGCACGCCGACTCCGCGTCGCGGGGCCTGCCCGAACTGTGGGCGCCCGCGATCACCGCCGCCGAGGACGGCCTGCCCTGTACCGCCAAGACGCGCGGCGACATCGTCGAACGCCGCGGCGCGCTCGCCCGCGACCCGGGCACGGCCGAGGTCTTCCTGCCCGGCGGCCGCGTCCCGCGCACCGGCGAGCCGATCGTCCAGCGCGCCCTCGGCGCCACGCTGCGCCGGCTGGCCGCCGACCCCGGCGACCTCTACGCGGGCGCCCTCGCCGAACGGTCCGTGGACGCGCTGGTGGACGCGGGCGCGCCGTTCTCGGGCTACGACTGGATGGCGAGCGGCCGCTCGGCCCCGGAACCCGCCCTGACCTGCACCTACCGCGGGGCGACCGTCCATCTGACGCCGCCGCCCACGCCCGGCTGGATGGTCGCGCAGCAGGCCGGCCTCTGCGACGGCGTCCTGGCGGAGCTGCCGTGGCTGTCGGCCGAGGCCGTGCACCGGATGGCGTCCGCCGCCCGCGTGGCGTTCGCCGACCGCCTCGCCGGCTGCGGCGCCGACAGCGACCACTGGCGCACGCTGCTCGCCCCGGACGCGCTGGCGGACGCCCGCGCCCGCCTGGACGCCGGCGAACTCCAGGGCACCGTCGCCTCGCCCGTCCCCGTCGCCGGTGACACCACCTCGATGGTCGCGGTGGACGCCGAGGGACGCGCAGTGAACCTCATCCACTCCCTCGCCTTCACCTTCGGCGCCCGGATCACGGTTCCCGGGACCGGCATCGTCCTGAACAACCGCCTCGGCCGCGGCGCCTACCTGATCGACGGCCACCCGAACGAGGTGCGGCCCCGGCGCCGTCCGCTGCACACGCTGAACGCGTGGCTCGTGACCGGCACCGGCGGGCGCCTTCTCCACGTCGGCAACACCCCGGGCGGGGACGGCCAGGTCCAGTGGAACACCCAGCTCATCTCGCACCTCCTCGACCACGGCCACGACCCCGCGACCGCCGTCGCCGCGCCCCGCTTCACCGTCCACCCCGGCAGCGACGCCGACGTGCTGGGCGGCCCGCCCGGACTGAGCGTCGAGTCCCGCCTCGGCGCCGCGCGGATCGAGGCGCTCCGCGCGTGCGGCCACGACGTGACCGTGCAGGACGCCTGGGGCGGGGGCGGCGGCGCCCAGCTCGTCTCCGTCACCGGCGACGCCCTCCTCGGCGCCTCCGACCCCCGCCAGGACGGGGTGAGCCTCGGTGTCTGACCTGCCCCCGGCCCCGCGCCCCCGGGGCGCCTACGTCCCGGCGGCCGCCGAGCCGCTCCGCGCGGGCGACCTGCTGGTCACCAGCGCCGGCATGACCCCGCGCGTGGACGGCCGGCTGACCGCGACGGGGCTGGTGGGCCGCGACCTGGACGTCCGGCAGGCGGGCGAGGCCGCCGCCCTCGCCGCCCGCAACGCGGTCGCCGCCATCACGGTCGGGGACCTGGGCTGCGTGCGGCGCTGGATGCGGATGACCGTCTACATCGCGTGCGCCGACGGGTTCACCGAGTTGTCCGCGGTGGCGGACGCGGCCTCGGCCGTCCTGGACGGGCTGACGCCGCGCCTCGGGCGTCCCGCCCGCAGCGCCGTCGGCGTCCGCGCCCTGCCCGGCGGCGCCCCGGTCGAGGTCGAGCTCACCGCCATCGCCCGCGACACGAACGCCATCGCCCGCGACATGAACGTGGAGGACGAGTGACCGTGCACAAGGGCCTGAACTTCGCCGGCGGGGAATGGACGCCGGGTTCGTCGGGGGCGACGTTCCGGCGGCACAACCCCGCCGATCCCGGCGACCTCGTCGGAGAGTTCCCCGAGTCGTCGGCCGGCGATGTGGCAGCGGCCGTTTCCGGGGCCGTCGAAGGGGCCGCCCTGTGGGGCGCCGCGCCCGCCGAGAAGCGGGCCGACGTGCTGGAGGCGGCGGCGCGGTGGCTTGAGGAGCGGGCGGACGATCTGGTCGTCGAATTGGTGCGCGAGGAGGGGAAGACGCGCGCCGAGGCGGCGATGGAGATCTCCCGGACGCCCCGGAACCTGCGGTTCTACGCGGCCGAGGCGCACCGGATCGAAGGGCGGAGCTACCCCGCCGCCGACGGCGGCATCGTCTACACGCGGCGCGAGCCGGTCGGTGTCGTCGGGGCCATCACGCCGTGGAACTTCCCGCTGAACATCCCGTCCAGGAAGATCGGGCCCGCGCTGGCGGCGGGCAACGCGGTGGTGTTCAAGCCGAGCCCGGTGACGCCCCTGCTGGCGCAGCGGCTCGTCGAGGCGCTGCTGGCGGGCGGGCTCCCGCCGCAGGCCATCGCGCTGGTACACGGCGGCGCCGGGGCCGGTGCGGCGCTCGCCGCCGACGAGCGGGTCGGGGCCGTGACGTTCACCGGCTCCACCGCGGCCGGCCGCGCCGTCCACGCGGCGATGGGGCCGTCGCGGCGCTGCCAGCTGGAGATGGGCGGCAAGAACCCGGTGGTGGTCCTGGAGGACGCCGACCTGGAACGCGCCGCGCAGATCATCGCCAAGGGCGCGTTCGGGCTGTCCGGGCAGGCGTGCACGGGGACGAGCCGCGTCATCGCGCACGACGCCGTCCACGACGAGCTGCTCGAACGCGTGGCCCGCGCGGCGGACGCGAGGACGGTCGGGAACGGGCTGGAGGCAGGCGTCGACATGGGGCCGCTCGCCGCCGGCTTCCAGCTGGAGAAGTTCCTCGACTACGTGCGGATCGGCGAGGAGGAGGGCGCCGAGCTCGTCACCGGCGGGCGGCGCCTGGAGGGCGGCGGCTACTTCGTGCGGCCGGCGGTCTTCGACGGCGTCACCCCGCGGATGCGGATCGCGCGGGAGGAGATCTTCGGGCCGGTGCTCGCGTTCCAGCGCGCGTCCGGGCTCGGCGAGGCGATCGAACTGGCGAACGCGACCGAGTACGGGCTGTCCGCCGGGATCGTCACCCGCGACCTGGACCGGGCGCTGGAGTTCGCGCGCCGGTCCGAGAGCGGGCTCGTCAAGGTCAACCAGCCGACGTCCGGAATGGCGATGACCGTACCGTTCGGCGGGCTCGGGCAATCGAGCACGCAGACGTTCAAGGAGCAGGCCGGACCTTCGATGATGCTCTTCTACACGCAGGAGAAGAGCGTCTACATCTCACCCCGGTAATGGACCCGAGAAAGGGCCCGGAAGGAGTAAGGGAAATGGCAGAGCTGCTGTCCAAGGACGCGTTCCGTGCCGAGCTGCAGAACGCCATGAAGGGGCGTGAGGCGAAGGACGCCTCGTTCAGCCAGGCGTGGGCCGACGGCCAGTTGAAGCGGGAGCACTTCGCCCGCTGGGCGGAGAACCACTACCACTACGTGGGCCCGTTCGCCGACTACCTCGCCTACGTCTACGCCAACACGCCGGACGAGTTCACCGGCGCGAAGGACTTCACGCTCCAGAACATGTACGAGGAGGAACTCGCCGACATCCGGCACACGGACCTGCTCATCCGGTTCGCCGAGGCGTGCGGCACCACCCGGGAGCGGGTCGAGGACCCGTCCAACATGAACGCCATCACCCGCGGCCTCCAGGCCTGGTGCTACGCGGTCTCGATGCGCGAGCACTTCGTCGTCGCGACGGCGGCGCTCGTCGTCGGCCTGGAGTCGCAGGTCCCGAGCATCTACAAGAAGCAGATCGTGCCGCTGCGCGAGAGCTACGGATTCACCGAGGACGAGATCGAGTTCTTCGACCTGCACATCACCTCGGACGTGGTGCACGGCGAGCGCGGCTACCAGATCGTCCTCGACCACGCCGACACCCCGGAGCTGCAGCAGCGCTGCCTGCGGATGTGCCGGTGGGGCGCGGAGATGCGGTTCTCCTACACGCAGGGCCTCTACGACTCCTACGTGAAGCCCGACCTGGTCGGCGCCTGATCCGATTCCGGCCGGCGGGGCGGGCGCGCCCCGTCCCGCCGCCGGACCGCATGTGAGGAGGGACGCCCGTGGACCAGCAGACGGGCGAGTGGGTGGCGGCGGCGACGCTCGCGGAGGTGCGCCGGCGCAAACGTCTCGCCGTGACCGTGGAGGGACGGCAGATCGCGCTGTTCCTCGTCGGGGACGACGTGTACGCGCTGGCCGACGTGTGCATCCACAAGCAGCGGTCGCTGTCGAAGGGGGTCGTGCTCAACGGGCGGGTGATCTGCCCCGGGCACCAGTGGGTGTTCGACCCGGCGACCGGCCGGGTCGAGGACCGCGACGAGTGCCAGCCGAGCCACGCGGTGCGCGTCGACGGGGACGTCGTCTACGTCGACCCGAGGCCCCGCGTCCTGTCCGGGGAGCAGCCATGAGCAGGCAGGCAGCCGTGAGCAGGGGAGCAGCCGTGAGCAGGCAGGCAGCCGTGAGCGAGGAGAGGCCGTGATGGAATCGGTTGTGGTGGCGGGGGCGGGGCAGACCGCCGCCGTCGCGGCCCGGACGCTGCGCCGCCGCGGCTTCGGCGGCCGGGTCACGCTGGTCGGCGCCGAGCACGACGCGCCCTACCAGCGTCCGCCGCTGTCGAAGGAGTACCTGGCGGGGGAGCAGGACCGCGACGAGCTGTGCGTGCTCACCCCGGACTGGTGCGCGGCGAACGACGTGGAGCTCCGGCTCGGCACCGAGGTCACGGCGATCCGCCCGGCCGAGCGGTCGCTCGAACTGGCGGACGGGTCGGCGCTGCGCGGCGACGCGGTGCTCATCGCGACCGGCGGGCGCCCCCGCCGGCTGCCCGGTGTGGACGGCGACCGCGTCCGGTACCTGCGGACGGTCGCCGACGCCGACCGGCTCCGCGCCGAGCTGCGGCCGGGCACCCGGCTCGTGGTGATCGGCGCCGGGTTCATCGGCTGCGAGGTCGCCTCGACGGCGCTCGACCTCGGCGCGCACGTCACGATCGTCGAGCAGGCGGCGCGGCCGTTCGGGCACGTCCTCGGTGACCTGATGGGCGACGTGATGGCGGCGATGCTCCGCACGAGCGGCGCCGACCTGCGCACCGGCGAGAAGGTCGAGCGCTACGAGGAGACCCCGTCGGCGGGCATCGTCACCACCAGCGGCGGGACGTCCCTGGAGGCGGACGTGGTCGTCGTCGGCGCCGGAATGGTCCCGAACGTCGAGCCCGTCACCGGAGCCGGCATCGAGACCGCCGGCGGCGTCCCCGTCGACGAGTACTGCCGGACGGGCCTGGACGGCGTCTACGCGGCCGGCGACGTGGCCTGCCAGTGGCGCCCGGCGCTGGGCCGGCACGTCCGCGCCGAGCACTTCGACAACGCCAGCACGCAGGGCATGGCGGCGGCGAAGAACATGCTCGGCGGCAGGTCCCCGCACACCGCGCCGCCGTGGTTCTGGTCGGACCAGTTCGGCCATGCCGTCCAGCACGCGGGCTTCGGCGACGGCGCCGACCGCCTCGTCGTCCGGGGCCGCGTCGAGGACTTCGACTTCATCGCCTTCTACCTCGCGGGCGGCGTGCTGCGCGGCGCGTTCACCATCGACCGCGGCGCCGACCTGGCGGTCGCGCGGCAGCTCATCGCCTGCGACGCCGTCCTGGACCCCGACGTCCTGCGCGACGAGGACGCCGACCTCACCGACCTGTTCGACCGCCTCACCGGGGAGTGACCGATGGAGTACCAGCGCGTGGCCCGCTCGGGCCAGGTGCCCGAGGGCGTCGTCCGCCGCTTCTTCGTGGGCGAGGCCGAGGTGGCCGTCGCCCGCTGGGACGGCGAGGTGCACGCCATGTCCAACTACTGCACGCACCTCGACTGCCTGCTGTCGTCCGGCCGGGCCACCGAGGACGGGCTGCTGTGCTCCTGCCACGGCAGCGTGTTCGACTTCGCGACCGGCGAACCGATCACCCCGCCCGCCACCAAGCCGATCAAGGTGTATCCGGCGAAGGAGGAGGACGGGCAGATCTACGTGCGCCTCCCCCCGGAGGACGCCGCGGACGCCGGGCCCCGGCGGCGGAGGCCCGTTGGGCGAGCCTGACCCGCCGCCGCGCGGGGCCGGGCGGGGCCCGTGGGCGGCGCTCGTCCCGCTGCTGCTCGGCACGTTCACCGGGACCGTCGCCAACACGATCGTCAACGTCCCGCTGACCCTGATCCTGCGGGACCTGGACGCCTCGATCTCCGCCGGGACCCTGATCGTCATCGGGTTCGCGCTCCCGTTCGCCGTCCTGCTGCCGGTGTCGGGGTGGCTCGGCGACCGCTGCGGCCCGCGCCGGGTGTTCGTCGCGGCGATGCTGCTGCTCGCGCTCGCCTCGGCGGGCGCCGGACTCGCCGGCGACCTCGCCACCCTCGTCGCGATGCGCGCGGTGCAGGGCGTCGCGACCGCCGCGATGCTGCCCGCCGTCATGGCGCTGATCGCGCGGCTGTTCGGCGGCGGGCGGCGCGGCCGGGCGCTCGGGCTGTGGGCGGCGGCCAACGGCGTCGGCCAGGCCGCCGGGCCCACGCTCGGCGGCGGCCTGGCCACCTGGTTCGGCTGGCACGCGGTGTTCTGGCCGGTCGTGCCGCTGGGCGTCGCCGCCGCCGCGCTGGCCGTCCGGCTGGTCCCGGCCGGGCGCCCGCGGCACGTCCCGCTCGACTGGCGCGGCGCCGCCCTGCTCACGATCGCCGCCGGGCTCGGTCTCGGCGCCACGTCCGCCGCCGCGACCCTCGGCGCGACGTCACCGGTCGTCTGGGCCGGCTCCCTCGCGGGACTCCTCGCCGCCGCGGCCTATGTCGCGTCCGCGCGCGGGCGCCCGGACGCGTTCCTCCCGCCGCGGCTCCTGCTGGAGGCCCGCTACCTGCGCTCCTGCCTCAGCGCCTTCGCGCAGATGTTCTGCCTGGGCGCCACGCTGCTCGCCGTCCCCGTCTACCTCACCACCGAACGGCACACCGGCGCCCTGTACGCGGGGATGGTCCTGCTGAGCCTGCCCGTCATGATGGCGGTGCTGGGGCCGGTCACCGGCGTCCTCATGGAACGGCTGTCCCCGCGCGCCGTGCTGCGCGGCGGCCTCGTCCTCCTCATCGCCGGGCAGGTGCTCGTCGCCGCCGTCCTCGCCGCGTCCGGGACGGTGCCGTGGCTGCTCGCCGCGCTCGCCCTGACCGGCGCCGGCGTGGCGTTCGTGCAGACGCCCGCCGCGACCGGCGCCACCCGCTCCGGCGCCGGACGCCGCGGCGCCGGCCTCGGCCTGTTCAACCTGCTCCGCTTCGGCGGCTCCGCGCTCGGCGCCGCCTGGGTCGGCGCCGTCCTCGACCAGGCCCCCGCCTTCGGCGTCGTGTTCGCCGTCTGCGCCGCGACGGCCGCCCTCGGCCTCCTGTCCTCCTTCGCCGGCCCCGACCCCGCCTAGCCGGCGGGGGCCGGGGGAGCCATCTCGTCGGCGAGCGCGCCGGTCACCGCCGTCAGCTTGTCGATGTGGTGCGCGAGCCAGAACGTGAACTGGGCGTCCGCCGACCGGATGTCCATGCGCAGGGCGCGGGACGCCCGGTCCAGCTTGTACAGCATCGTGTTGCGGTGCAGGCCGAGGTCGCGGGCCGCCGCGTTCAGGTTCCCCGACGTCCTGATGTAGGCGAGCACGATCCGCTCCAGGTCGCCGCCGTTCGCGCGGCGCAGCGGGGCGAGGGTCTCGCGGGCGAACGAGCGGGCCTCCGCGCTGTCGGCGACGTCCTTCAGCGCCGCGAACACGCGCAGGTCGTCGTACCCGCAGACGGGGTCGGCGGCGGCGTGCCGGGCGAGGCCCATCGTCAGCCGCGCCTCGTGGTACCCGGCCGCGACACCGGCGGCGCCCTGCCCCGGGCGGCCGTGCGCGACCCGCAGGTCGTCGCCCAGCTGGGGCAGCAGCGCCCGGTGCAGCCGCTCGGCGAACCGGGCCGCCTCCCCGCGCTGCCTGATCGGGTCGTAGCGCGCCGTGACCTGCTGGATCACCACGATCGTCGAGCTGATCGCGGCGGTCAGCGCGCAGCCGCCCGGCTCCAGGTCCTGCGCGGTGCGGGTCGCGGTCACCGTCCGGCGCAGGTAGTCGCGGCCGACCGGCAGCAGCGACGCCGCCGCCACCACGTGCACGGCGAAGTGCCCGTCCACGTCGAAGCCGTGGTGCCGGGCCCGCGCCCCGAGCTCGTAGGAGTCGGCGAACCGGCCGTGCACGAGCGCCTCCACGAAGTCGCCGCGGGCCCGCTCCTCCGCCGCGCGCACCGACCGCTGCCGCAGCATCTCCGAGCCGACCAGCGTCGCGCCGTGCTCGGCGACGATCCGGTGCTGCGCCAGGTCGTGCGGATCGGGCGGGCTGGATCGCTCCACCAGCACCATCCGCCCGAACATCTGCCCGCCCACCAGCACCGGCGTGACCAGCGCGTACACCGGCGGCGCGTCCGGGACGAGGCGCACCCGCACCTCCGCCGCGTGCGTGCTGCCGTCGGTGAACTCGGGATCGTCCGCGGGGCGGGCGAGGTCGCCGGGGAGCGCGAACAGCAGCGCGTCCGGGTCGGGCGGCGCGGCGTCCGGCGCCTCCTCCCAGGCCAGGCGCTCGCCGTCGGCGTCGCAGATCAGCACGCTGCACCGGGACAGCCCGACCACCGCCCGCGCCATCGCCGGCACGCCCGGCCCGCGCGCGAGGACCTCGGCGAGCATCCGGTGCACCCGCGTCCCGTACTCCAGGATGTGCGCGGACTGCGCCAGGGCCTTCTGCCCGATGAGCCGGCTCACCGCCCGGTAGTCGGCCTCCGCCGGCAGCGCCAGCAGCGGGAGGCCGGCGGCGTCGGCGGCGTGCGCGGCCGCCACCAGGTCGGACTCGACGCCGGGCGGGCGCCACGCCAGCAGCGCGGCGGCGTCCCGGCGGGCGAGGTCGGCGATCAGCGCGGCGGCCTCGTCCGCGACGGCCAGCGCGGTCACCGGGAGGTGGACGGCGACCCCGGCGAGGTCGGCGTCCCGCTCGTCGCCGTAGCGGCGGGTCTCCGACAGCGGGAGGCACCAGCCGACGCCGCGCCGGAGCCCGTCGCGCCCGGCGAGCAGGGTGCCGCGCAGCAGCGGCTCGGCCAGCAGGGTACCGACCGGCACCTGGCCGTCGGTGGTCGTCACGATCGCAGGGTGATGTGCCATGTGCCCACATCCCGTCGGGTTCGTTCGGCAGAGTGTACATAGCCTCGACGGACGTGGTCCTCCGAGACTGACGGGAGTGGAGGAGTTCGTGGCGGACGGCGCGGAATCGGAAAAACCGTCTGTCACATCCTGCTTGACCATTCCGAATACGGCAATACCCCCCACATTTCGACTGGGGGGCGGCGCCCGACTGGAGGCCCCGTGCACACCGTCCACCGGCTCACCCTGGAAGACGCCCTCGTCATGCTCACCGCGGCCGAGGAGGAGGCGCGCCGGATCGGCGTCAGGCAGACGATCTGCATCGCCGACGACGGCGCCCACCCGATCGCGCTGCACCGCATGACGGGCGCCCGCCTCACCGGAGTCGAGATCGCCATCGCCAAGGCGTTCACCGCCGCCGGCCACCAGCGCGACACCCACAAGTTCAACGAGCCGCCGAACGGCCCCGCCCTGCCCGGCAACGAGGCGTTCGGCATCAACCAGACCCACCCCGGCAAGTTCGCGATCTTCGTGGGCGGCTTCCCGATCGTCCACGAGGGCGAGGTCGTCGGCGCCGTCGGCGTCAGCGGCGGCAACGGCGAGCAGGACAAGTCCGTGGGCGCGGCGGCCCTGCGCGCCTTCAAGGAGAAGGTCGCCACAGCCTGAGCGACCGGTGTGGGTTTTCTCCTGGGCGACATGCGTGCGTTGTGGTCAGAACCGTCCCGGTGATCTGTTCCAATGAACTGTTGTGCCCTCTGGTTCCTACCGTCTCGTGCGCCGCGCCGGTCCCGCGCGGAGCGTCCCGCCCGTGCTCGACGAGCAGCAGCGGCGGGTCGTCGAGCACGCCGGCGGGCCGCTGCTCGTGCTGGCGGGGCCGGGCACCGGGAAGACCACGACGATCGTCGAGGCGGTCGTCGACCGCATCGAGAACCGGGGCGTCGACCCGGAGCGCGTGCTCGTCCTGACGTTCAGCCGGAAGGCGGCCGGGGAACTGCGGGAGCGGATCACCGGGCGCCTCCACCGGACGACGCGCACGCCCCTGGCGCTCACCTTCCACAGCTACGCGTACGCGCTGATCCGGCGGGACGCCGTGCTGAACGAAGAGCCCGCCCCGCGCTTGCTGTCCGGGCCGGAGCAGCTCCTGGAAGTGCGGCGGCTGCTGGAGGGCGAGCTGGCCGACGGCGCGCGCGACTGGCCGGAGCGCCTGCGCGCCGCGCTGGCGACGCGCGGGTTCGCCGAAGAGCTGCGCGACTTCACCTTGCGCGCCGTCGAGCGCCAGTACGTCCCCGAAGACCTCGTCGTGCTGGGACGCATGCGGGGGCGCGACGACTGGCCCGCCATCGGCGGGTTCATGGACCGGTACGTCGACCGCTTCCTTCTCGACCCCGTGCCCACCTACGACTACGGCGAGCTGATCCGCATGGCCGCGACCATGCTCGCGGAGGAAGAGGTGCGGATCCGGGAGCGGGACGCCTACGACGTGGTGTTCGTCGACGAGTACCAGGACACCGACCCCGCGCAAGAGGCCCTCCTGCACTACCTGGCGGGGGAGGGACGTGACCTCGTGGTGGTCGGTGACCCCGACCAGTCGATCTATGGGTTCCGTGGCGCCGACGTCAGGGGGATCCAGGAGTTCCCCAACCGCTTCCTCACGCTGGACGGCGAGCCCGCGCCCGTGGTGGCGCTGCGGACGTGCCGCCGGATGGGGCCGGAGATCCTGGCGGCGTCGCGCCGTATCGCGCGGAGGTTGCCCGCCGGGTCGGCGGGGGCCGCCGAGCACCGGGCGCTGCATCCCGTGGAGGAACTCGACGACGGTGAAGTGCGCGCCGTCATCGCCGACTCCGAGAGCCAGGAATCGGCTCTGGTGGCCGACGAACTGCGTCGCGCCCATCTGCTGGACGGCGTGCCGTGGTCGCGTATGGCCGTCCTGGTGCGGAGCGCCGTGCGGCAGGTCCCGGTGCTCCGGCGTGCGCTCGCCCAGGCCGGTGTGCCGGTGGTCGTCGCGGGTGACGAGGTTCCGCTGATGGGCGAGCCCGCCGTCCGGCCGTTCCTGGTCCTGCTGCGGGCAGCGCTGAAGAAGGGCTTCCTGGACGAGGAGGTCGCGGAAGACCTGCTGACGGGGTCGCTGGGCGGTGCCGACGCGCTGGCCATGCGGCGGCTCAAGCGGGCCCTGCGCGACCTGGAGGAACTGTCCGGCGGGGACCGTCCGCTGGGGGAGCTCCTGATCGCGGCGGTCAACGACCCCCGCGAGCTGATTCTCGTCCACGAGAAGGTGCGGGCGCCCGCTGAACGGGTCGCGCATCTGATCGACGTGGCACGGCGGTCCGTGCACGACGGCGGTACCGCCGAGGACGTGCTGTGGGCCGTATGGCAGGAGAGCGGGCAGGCCGACGTCCTGCTGGAGCAGAGCGTCAAGGGCGGCACGCGCGGTGCGGCCGCCGACCGCGACCTCGACGCCGTCGTGGCGCTGTTCGACCATGCGGCACGGTTCGTCGACCGGCTTCCCCAGGCGGGACCGGAGCTGTTCGTCGACAACATCGCGTCCCAGGAGATCGCCGGCGACACCCTGGCCGAGCAGGCGCCGGAGGGCGAGGCCGTCCGGATCCTCACCGCGCACCGCTCCAAGGGACTGGAGTGGGACGTGGTCGTCGTCGCCGGCGTCCAGGAGGGCGTCTGGCCCGACGTCCGCCTGCGGGGGTCGCTGCTGGGCGTCGAGGAACTGATCGAGCATGCCGCCGGGGCGGAGCCGGACGGCGAAGCCGCGGCCGGCGCCTCCATGGCCGCCAAGATGCTGGACGAGGAACGGCGCCTCTTCTACGTCGCGGTGACGCGCGCGCGCAAGCGCCTCGTCGTGACGGCCGTCGGCGGCGACGACACCGAAGAACGGCCGTCGCGGTTCCTGAACGAGCTGCTCCCAGGCGCCATCGAACAGTCGCAACTGGACGAGAAGACCCGGTGGCTTTCGCTGTCCGCGCTCGTCGCCGACCTGCGTTCGGTGGTCGCCGACCCGTCCCGTCCCGAACCGCTGAGGCGCGCCGCCGCCGGGCACCTGGCCCGGCTCGCGCGCGCGGGCGTGCGAGGCGCGCGACCGGAGAACTGGTACGCCATCACCGCGCTGTCCGACTCCGGGCCCGCGTTCACCGACGACGAGCAGATCACCATCTCCCCGTCCCAGGTCGAGGCGTTCACCACCTGCGGGCTGCGCTGGCTGCTCGCCTCCGCCGTCGGCGCGCAGGAGGGCGGGCCCAACGAGTACAGCACGATGGGCAAGGTCATCCACGCGGTCGCCGAGATGGTCGGCGCCGACGACGGCATCGACGAGGTGCACGTCGCCGAGCGGCTCGACGAGATCTGGAACGACCTGGAGTTCCGCAGCTCCTGGTATTCCGAGAAGCAGCGCGAGCAGGCGGGCACGATGGTCGACAAGTTCCTCGCCTGGCATCGCGACAACCCCAACGAGGTCGTCGCGCTGGAGGAGTCCTTCAAGGTCGACCTCGGGCGCGTCGTCATCAAGGGCCGCATCGACCGCGCCGAGCGCGACGAGCAGGGCCGCGCCGTCATCATCGACATCAAGACCTCCACCACGGCCGTCCCCAAGGACGACCTCGCCCGGCACCCGCAGCTCGGCGTCTACCAGTACGCGGTGATGCTCGGCGCGTTCGAGCGGCACGGGCTCATCGAACCCGGCGGGGCCAAGCTCATCCAGGTCGGCAAGGCCGCGTTCACCGCGAAGGCGCGCGAGCAGGAGCAGCCGCCGCCCGCCGAGGACGCCGACCCCGAATGGCCGAAGAAGCTCATCGAGATCGTCGCCACGGGGATGGCGAGCGACGTCTTCCAGGCGCGCGCGAACGACAAGTGTCGCACCTGTCCCGTACGCTCCTGCTGCCCCGTCCATGACGAGGGCGGGCAGGTCGGAGACTGACTCATAGCTCGGGGGGAGCGAGGTGATCACGCCGGGAGAGCTGGCCCGGCTGCTGGAGATCCCGGCGCCTACGGAGGAGCAGGCGCGGGTGATCGAGGCGCCGATGGCGCCGATGGCGGTGATCGCGGGCGCCGGGTCCGGGAAGAGCGAGACGATGGCCGCACGGGTGGTGTGGCTGGTCGCGAACGGCTTCGTCCGGCCGGAACGCGTCCTCGGGCTGACGTTCACCCGCAAGGCCGCCGCCGAGCTCGGCGTGCGCGTGCGCAAACGGCTCGACAAGCTCCGCGAGGTCCTGCCGGGGGACGAGCTCGAACGGCTCGGCGGCGAGGCCCTGTTCGACGGCGAGCCGATGGTGTCGACGTACCACTCGTACGCGGCGCGGCTTTTCGGCGACCACGCCTTGCGCGAGGCCCTCGAACCCACCATGCGGCTCATCTCACCGGCCGTCGCCTGGCAGATCTGCTCGCGCGTGGTCGACGCCTACAACGGGCCCATGGACCGCATCGACTGGCAGCCCGACACCGTCACCAAGGCCGTCATGGAGCTCTCCGGTGACCTGGCCGAGCATCTGCGGACCGCCGAGGACGTCCGCAAGGTCGGCGGCTGGCTGGACGAGCGGTTCGCCGTGGTGAGGAAGCCGCTCAAGGCGCAGCGCGACATCCTCGCCAAGCACGCCGTCCGCGAGCAGCTCATGCCGCTGATCGACGCGTACGCGCGCGCCAAGGCCGACCGGGAGGTCATCGACCACGGCGACCAGATGGCGCTCTCCGCGCGGATCGCCTCCAGGCATCCCGAGGTCGGGCTGATCGAGCGGTCCCGGTTCTCCGTCGTCCTGCTGGACGAGTACCAGGACACCTCGCAGGCGCAGCTCGTCCTGCTGCGGTCGCTGTTCACCGGCGGGCACCCCGTGACGGCGGTCGGCGACCCGTGCCAGTCGATCTACGGCTGGCGCGGCGCGAGCGCCGGGAACCTGCTGCGGTTCGCCTACGACTTCCCGCTCCAGCCCGGCGTGAACGGAGGCCGGCCTGTGCCGGCGCCCGTCGTCCAGCTGAGCCGGTCGTTCCGGAACGGCGAGCAGATCCTCGAGGCGGCGGCCAAGGTGCAGGAGGAGCTGCGCGCCGAGACGAAGGCCGTGCCGCGCCTCATCCCGGGCGCCGGACGCGAAGGGCGCGGACGTGTCGAATGCGCCCTCTTCCCCACCGTCGAGGACGAAGCCGACCGCATCGCCGCGCGCCTCGCCGGGCTCATGGCCGCCGACCCCGAGACCGCGCCCGACGGCGGCCCGCAGGCCGAACCGCTCCAGTACTCCGACATCGCCGTCCTCGCCCGGAAGCGGTCGCAGTTCCCGCTGATCAGGCGCGCCCTGGAGGCGCGCGGCATCCCGGTCGAGGTGGTCGGGCTCGGCGGGCTCCTCACCGTCCCCGAGGTGCAGGACGTCGTCGCGACCCTACGCGTCATGCACGATCCGACCGCCGGCGCGTCCCTCGCCCGGCTGCTCACCGGCCCGCGCTGGCGCCTCGGCCCCCGCGACCTCGTCGCCCTCGGCCGCCGCGCCCGCACCCTGGCCCAGGACTCCGCCCGCGACATCACCCCACCGGAACGCCCAGGGCCGCCTTCGGACGAACCCCCGGCCGACGGCCCACTCCCCGAGGAACCGACCGCCACCCCGCCACCACCGGGCGCCGCGCCGCCGGACGGAGCTGTGCTGACGGGCGGGGGCGTGTCTGCGGACGGGGCGGAGCTGACGGGCGGGGGCGTGTCTGCGGACGGGGGCGTGTCTGCGGACGGGGCGGCCGTTGATGATCCGCTCCGGCAACTCGTCGGGGAGTTGAACCAGGAGACCGGGAGCCTGGTCGACGCGCTCGACGACCTCGGGGCGGCCGAGGCGTACTCGCCGGAGGGGTACGGGCGGCTGCGGCGCCTCCGCGACGAGCTGCGCGGCCTGCGGAGCCAGGTCGGGCTGCCGCTGCCCGACCTGGTCAACGAGGTCGAGCGGGCGCTCGGCCTCGACATCGAGGTCGCGGCGCGGTCCGGGCTCGACCCCGTCACCGCCCGCGCCGACCTCGACGCGTTCATCGACGCCGCCGCCACGTTCGCGGGCGACGCCGAGGACGCTACGCTCGGCGCGTTCCTCGCCTACCTGAAGGCCGCCGAGACCGAGGAGTTCGGGCTGGAGGCCGGACGGGTCGGGGAGACCAACAGCGTCAAGCTCCTCACCGTCCACGCGTCCAAGGGCCTGGAATGGTCCGTCGTCGTCGTGCCGGGCCTGTCGCATGCGCCGCAGAAGAACGGCGGCCCCGCCAAGGGGTCGATCTTCCCGTCGCCGCCGCAGAACGCCACCCGCTGGACGGCGAACCCGCGCGTCCTGCCGTTCATGCTGCGCGGCGACCGCGCCGACCTGCCCCCGCTGACCGGGCTGGAGAAGGACGACCTCGCCGCGTTCGACCAGGCGTGCGCCGAGCGCGACCTGCGGGAGGAGCGGCGGCTCGCCTACGTCGCGGTCACCCGGGCGTCCAGCCTGCTCATCACGACCGGGTACTGGTGGGGGTCGTCGGGGCGCCCGCTCGGGCCGTCGCCGTTCCTGGAGGAGGTGCGCGCGATCTGCGTCGCGGGCGCCGGGTCGGT
Organism: Spirillospora sp. NPDC047418; assembly: GCF_040643275.1. Lineage (NCBI taxonomy): Bacteria > Bacillati > Actinomycetota > Actinomycetes > Streptosporangiales > Thermomonosporaceae > Spirillospora > Spirillospora sp. NPDC047418. Next base: position 104,430 of record NZ_JBEYTW010000006.1, on the reverse strand, counting down.
CGCCGTGTGGACCGACCCGCCGGAGGAGGGCGCCGCGAACCCGCTGCTCGCCGACCCCGAGGAGGCGCAGTGGCCCGCCGCGCCCGGCGAGCGCGGCCAGTCCGACCTCACCGCCCGCCAACGGTACGAGGCGGTCGTCGAGGGCGCCCGCATGGTCGAGGACGAGATGGCCGGCCGGACGCGGCACTGGGCCGGCGACACCGGGCTGTCCGACTCCGACCGGGGCCGGATGACCGCGTGGGCGCGCGACGTCGAACTGCTGCTCGCCGAACGCGACCGGGGCCGCGGCGGGGACGGCCTGCTCGTCGAACTGCCCGCGCACCTGTCGGTGTCGTCGCTGGTGTCGCTCGCGCGCGACCCGGCGGCGCTGGCCCGGCAGATCCGGCGACCCATGCCGCGCCCGCCCGCCCCCTACGCGCGGCGCGGCACCGCGTTCCACGCCTGGCTGGAGAGCCGCTGGGGCCAGCAGCGCCTGCTGGACCCGGACGAGCTGCCCGGCGCCGCCGACGAGGGCGCCGTCGACGACTCCCATCTCGAACGGCTGCGGTCGCGGTTCGAGGCATCGGAATGGGCGTCCCGGGAACCGCTCGACATCGAGGTGCCGTTCGAGACGATCATCGGCGACCGGCTGGTCCGCGGCCGGATGGACGCCGTCTTCCGGTCGCCGGGCGGCGGATACGAGGTCGTCGACTGGAAGACGGGTTCGCCGCCGTCCGGGGACGAGGCGCGGTTCGTGTCCGTGCAGCTGGCCGCGTACCGGCTGGCGTGGGCCGAGCTGACCGGGGTGGACGTATCGCAGGTCAGCGCGGCCTTTCACTACGTGAGCGCCAACGTGACCGTCCGCCCCGCGGACCTGCTCGACGCCACCGGGCTGGCCGCCCTGCTCGACGGCGTCCCCGCGGTGTGACCGACCCACCGGGCGGGGGCCGGGCCCGCCGCGCTCCTTGACAGCACTTCCGTGGTGTGATTTGTACCGGTAACGGCGTGATGAGTCTCACCTACCCCTGTTCACCGTTCGTGCTTTCGGGGATGATCCGGGCAACCATTCAGGGAGGCGACGGTGACGGTGACCCACGACGAGAAGGTCGTACAGGAGTTCTCGAAGCAGGCGGCGGGTTTCGCCGACCCGAGGCGGAACGTCGCGTTCACCCGTCACCTCGATCAGCTCGTCCGCTTCATGGACCCGGAACTCGACCTCGAGGACGTCGTCCTGGAGGTCGCGGCCGGCACCGGCCTCGTGTCCCGCGCGATCGCCCACCGCGTCCGGCACGTGACCGCCCTCGACCTCACCCCCGCGATGCTCGCCGAAGGCAAGCGCGACGCCGACCACGCGGGCCTCATGAACCTCACCTTCACGCGCGGCGACGCCACCGCACTGCCCTACCTCGACCGGTCCTACACGCTGGTCGTCACGCGTTTCTCGCTGCACCAGGTCGCCGCGCCGGAGGCCGTGGTGCGGGAGATGGTGCGGGTCAGCCGCCCCGGCGCCGCGCTGATCATCGCCGACCTGATCCGCCCGGACGGCCTGGCGGGCGACGCCGACCGCATCGAACGCCTCCGCGACCCGTCCCACGGCACCATGCTCACTGAAGCGCAGGTCGCGGACCTCGTCACGGCGGCCGGTGCCGAGGTGAAACGGGCCGAGCGGTTCGACTACGTCCGCCCGCTCGACCCGTGGCTGGAGTTCTCCCAGACCCCGGACGGGGACGCCGCGCAGATCAGGCGGGAACTGGAGGACGAGCTGGCGGGCGGACCCGCGACCGGCATGCGTCCGAGCATGGTCGACGGCGTCCTGCACTTCACGCACACGTACCTTTTCCAGCAGGCGATCGCCGGATAACGGTTTCGACCAAATGTTCGACGCGGATCGCTCATATGTTCTATGTTGTCGACCATGGGTTCCACCACCGTGCGGTCTCTCGACCGCGAGCCCGCCGCGCTGGCGATGCGCATCGGAATCGTCGCCGCCGAGGCCGCCCTCGCCACGTTCGCCCGCAACCTCGACCTGGACGACCTGGAGGACGGCGTCGACTTCCAAGGCACCATCGGCCCCGCCGAATGGCCCGTGTTCTCCCTGGTCATCGACACCCTCGCCGAGGCCGGCCCGGGCGACCGGCGCACCCTGGACGAACGCCGCGCCGACGCCCTCAACGACCTCGCCCGCATCTGCATGGCCGCCAAGAACCGCGGGGCCGCCTGATCGGTGACCGGGCGCGTCCGGGACCACGCGGCCTTGGCCCCGGACGCCGCCCTCACCCCGGCAGCGACTTGGCCCCGGATGCCGCCCTCACCCGGGCAGCGCCTTCGCCTTGACCTTGCCCGTGCTCGTTCGCGGGAGTTCTGGGACGAACCGGATGTCGCGCGGCACCTTGTATCTGGCCAGGTGCTTCTTCACGTACGCCCTGAGATCGTCCTCGGTGACGGCCGAGCCCGGTGTCCGCACCACGTAGGCGGCGAGCCGCTGGCCGAACTTCTCGTCGTCCACGCCCGCTACCGACACCTCGGCGATGTCCGGATGCTGGCCGAGCAGGTTCTCCACCTCGCCCGGGAACACGTTCTCCCCGCCGGAGACGATCATGTCGTCGGCGCGGCCGTCGATGAACAGCCGTCCCTCGTCGTCGAGGTGGCCGAGGTCGCCGGTGCCCGTCAGGCCGTCCAGCATCCGCTTGCTCCCGCCGCCGGTGTAGCCGGCGAACCGCAGGCCGCCGCCGGTGTAGATCTCGCCGGTCGTGCCGCGCGGAACCTCCCGTCCGTCCTCATCGAGGATCTTGAGGGTGATCCGCAGGGACGGCTTCCCGACGGTGCCGGGCGCGCTCCGCAGGTCGTCCGGCGTGGCGATGGTGGCCCAGCCCGTTTCGGTCGCGCCGTACACGTTGATGAGGACGTCGCCGAACGCGTCCATGAACGTGTCCGACAGGTGCGGGGGGAGTGCGGAGCCGCCGGACACGGCCACGCGCAGGCTGGGTGTCCCCGGCCTGTCGTCCACGTCCAGGATGCGCTGGAGCATCACCGGGACCGCGACCAGCGCCTCCGCCTCGCGGTCCGCGATGGCCCGGAGAGTTTCCCGCGCGTCGAACCTTCGAGACAGGATGAGGGGCATGCCCATTCCGAGGCCCACCGTTGTGTAGGCGAAGCCGAGAATGTGGAACAGCGGCGGCGCGATCACGATCGGTGCCCCGGAACGGACGGGGACCCGCATCGCGTGGGTGAGCGCGACCGGCAGCAGAGCCGAGAGCGACATGTCATGCCGGGCGCCCTTCGGCGTGCCGGTCGTTCCGGACGTCATCACGATGATTTTGCTGGTCCGCTGTGAGTTGAGCGGTTCGGGCGCAGTGTCGCTGATCAGCGACTCGAGTGTTCCCGCTTCGCTGTCGGACCATGCGACCAACCTGTCGGACCATGCGACCAACCGCTGTCCGGCGAAATGCGCGTCGTCGACGGTCGCGGTGAACTCCTCGTCGTGGATGAGCAGTTCGATCCCCTCGCGTTCGGCGACCTTGCCGAGTTGCGCGGCGGAGAAGTCGGTGTTGAGCAGGACGACGTCATTGCCGAGGCGGGACGCCGCGAGAACGGCCTCTACGAATCCCCGATGATTGCGGCACAGGATTCCGACTCGCCCGTCCCCGAGCCTGCCTCTGAGCGCAGTGGCCAGCGACGCGGCGCGCTGCTCCAGTTCCGCATACGACAGTGCCCCGCGCTCGTCGATCAGCGCCGTACGCTCGGGAAACCGCAGCGCCGACATCGCGCCGAGCGTCGCCGGGACGGGCCCGAAGCGGACATAGGGCAGCAGTAGGCGCGCGGCCCGATCCGGGCGTATCGGCTGCAAGACCCCCACATTCCGGACGGCGTGGCCCGCCCGGGTGCCCACGTGTACCGCATGACGTAGCCGATCGACCAACGGCACAGAACTTCTCTCCTCTGGTGTGGTTTCGACGTCTGACCACGGCTATACCCGCCGCTTCCCTAGATATAGATGGCGCTTGTGGGTGTTTGTCGCGCCTTGCGGGTCTCTGCGGGATGTGTGCGTGGCTGAGGTCTCTTTCTACTGGTTTTAGTGCGGCTGGGGCGGGTGGTCGGCTGAGGTGGCCTCCCGAAGGCGGACGCGTTCGCTCGCCTTGCCGCCGGTCGCTGTCACGTTGGTTGCTGTAGTCGGTTGGGGGAGGTGATTCAACGTGTCGGATTGGTGCGTGGCCCTCATGTCAGTCCGCGCTCCGCGCGGACGAGGGCGGCCAGAACGAATGGAGCGGGTGGGATGGGCTGGCCCGTTGGATGATCGCCATGCTGGACGGACGTCCTTTCCACGGGAAAATACCAGAAGGTTTCCGGTGACATAAATGTATCGTGTCTGAAATGTCCCGCGCTATTGTCGGGACGGTGCACTATAATCTAATGGAGAGTTGAGTTGAGTTGAGTTTTGGTGGGGGGGTGAATTGTTGTGTCGATGTCCGCAGTGTCCGATGAGTCCGGCGGGAGCACTGAGATCGTCGGCGGCCAACGTGAGTGGGAAGACCGGGAGTGGTTCCCGCCCGGCGCGCAACTGGCCATCTGCCTATCCGGCCGAAAAGAGCGCTTGGCTGATCTGGCTGACGACGAACTCCTTCAATTCGCCGCCGCCGCGCGCCGTCAGACCTCATGGGCGCAGGCGCGGGAACTGGCCGCCATTGCCGAACTGTCGCGACGCCGCACCGATGCCGAGACCGCCGGCGACCCCGACTACCGCATCCTGTCCGCGCACGAGTCGGTCACCGAAGAGATCGCCGCTGCCCTCACCATCACCGGGAACGCCGCCGCCACTCTCGTCCACCTGTCCGAATGCCTCAGCGGCCCCTTGGCCGACACCGCGGCCGCGCTCGAAACCGGGCGCATCGACATGGCCAGGGCCCGGGTCATCTGTGACGCGACCGACGGCATGCCCGACCAGGTAACCCGCCAACTCCAGACCGCCGCGCTGGAGAAGGCACCCGGCCAGACCACCGGCCAACTCCGACGTCGCATCAAGCGGATCGCGCACCGCCTCGCCCCGGCCGCCGCCGAGGAGCGCAAACGCGAAGCCGTGCGCGCCCGGCGACTGGAGCTGTGGGACACCCCTGCCGGTACCGCCGACCTGGCCCTGTGCGACCTGCCCCCCGAAGACGCACACGCGATCTACAACAAGATCACTGCCGCCGCCCAGGGCCTGAAGCAGGACGGCGACCCCCGCCCGCTCCCGCAACTCCGCGCCGACCTGGCCACACTCCTCCTTCGAGGCACCCCACTCCCCGCCGCCATCCGGGCGCTCCTCACCGAGCCCCCGCGCTCCGACGTCACCGACGCCCTCGATGCCGCCCGCCCTCTCGCCTCGCCGCCAACCCCGCGAGAGCACAACCCCCATGGCATCGGCGGCCGCGAAATGGTCCACGGCGTCAACGCCCTCCGCCACCTCCGCAGCGTCCAAGACGTCGCGGGCGTGAACGTTTACCCGGACGCCCACGGCACCTCGGGCCGCCGCAACGTCAACGGCCTCCCTGATCTCCACGGCCTGCCGGACGTCCATGGAGCGCACGCCGTCCAGGACCTTCACAGCGCCCGACTCCCCGCCGCCATCCGATCCGACCTCGTCCGACCACTCCACCCTGGCGAGAACCCCGCCCACGACACCCTTGACGACACGGGCCCCGACCTACTGGACGCGCTGCCACCACCCCCGCGAGGCCCCGGACCCCAAGGCATCCAGGCCCCGCATAGCGGCAACAGCCCTGACACCGCGCAGACCGTTGACGCCCAAGACGCCCTGGCCACCGCGGGCGTCCAAGACGCGATGGCCGCTGTGAGCGTCCAGAGCGCGATGGCCACCGCGGGCGTTCAAGACGCCATGGCCGCCTTGGGCGTTCACGGTGCGATGGTCACTGCGGGCGTTCAGGACGTGATGGCCAGCGCAGGCGCCGTTGGTCCGTTGCAGGCCGCTGGTAGCGAGGACCTGCCGGAACCGGGGACGGCCCGCGCCGCTGGGGCAGGGCAGGACGCCGTCGTTCGGGCGCTGGCGGGCATGGTCGAGCAGCGGCTCACCCACGTCCGCGACCGTGTTGCCCCGCGCGTACTCCCCGCAGCGATCGCGCGGGCGGTCCAGGGCGTCCACGACGAGCTCGCACCCGCGCGGGACGCGGTCTGCCAAGGCGGGGACGAGACCCACGGCCGCCCCGGCTACCGGCCGCCGGAGGCACTACGCCGCGACATCCTCGCCCGGCACGGCACGTGCGTGTTCCCCACCTGCAACCGCGATGCCGGGAGATGCGACCTCGACCACACCGTCCCCTGGCGGCCCGGAACCACCTGCCGCTGCAACCTCGCACCACTCTGCCGACGGCACCACCGCCTCAAACAGACCCCCGGCTGGACACTCCACCAGATCTGGCCCGGCCTCATGATCTGGACATCCCCGTCCGGCGGTTGGTACGTCGTCCACCCCGACCGGGAGTGAGTCAACCGCTTGGGTAGCGTCCTAGGCATGCCGACCTCTCCAGCGACCGTGACCGCCGACGACCTGGAGTCGGCTGTTCGGCTCGCCGTCTCCACCCTTCGGAAGGCACCGCCCGACGCCTGGGACGCCAAGGCCGGGTCACTCGAATGGGACTGCTGGGAGACCGTCGAGCATCTCGCCGACGACCTGTTCGCCTACGCCGCCCAACTCGGGCCGAAGACGCCGCCCATGGACGGCGAAGTGCCGTTCATGTGGCAGGCCCGGCGGCCGGGTGGCCCGGCGAACGCCGTCCACGCGGACCGGGAGGCCGGGCCGGAAGGGCTCCTGCAAGTCCTCGAAGCGTGCGGCGGATTCCTCATCGCCATGGTGCGCACCGTCCCTTCGCACGTCCGCGCCCATCACACCTTCGGTGCGGCCGACCCCGAGGGTTTCGCCGCGATGGGAATCGTGGAGACCCTCGTCCACACCCATGACTTGGCGGAAGGTCTCGGCCTCCCCTGGGAACCGCCGGCCGACTTGTGCCGTCGCGTACTCCGACGCCTGTTCCCCGAGGCACCCCACGACACCGAGCCCTGGCGGACACTGCTGTGGGCCACGGGTCGTGCAGAACTCCCCGGACGCCCCCGCCTCACCTCCTGGCGCTGGCACGGCTCCCCACAACCCCAGTGACGCGGCCCTGCGCTACGCCCGGAGTTGGGTCGAGTCGCCGACGCGATAGTCGAGGAGCACCAACCGGTCGTCGAAGACCGTGGTGCCGGTGAGGTGCAGTTCGCAGGGCGGGAGTTCGGTGAAGACCGGGCCTTCGCCCGCGACGCCGTGGATCATCGGGAAGACCATCACGCGGACTCGGTCAACGAGGTCGTGCTGGAACAGGCTGCGGACCAGGGACGCGCTGCCGATGGTGCGCATGGGCACTCCGTCCGCCACGGCCTTCAGCGCGGGCACGGACGTCTCGATCGGCTCGTCGATGATCGTCGTGTTCGGCCAGGTCAGCGGAGGCCGGAGGGTCGTGGAGAACACGATCTTGGGAAGCTCGGCCATTCGCGCGAAGGACGGGTCGTCGCCGTTCGCGACGATCTCCGACATCTCCCGGTACGTCGTCGCGCCCATGAGCATGACGTGCTCCTCGGCGAGCTGGGCGTTGATCCAGTCGTACAGCCCTGGTCCGTCGTAACCCCAGTACGCGGCCGGACGCGGCCCGCCGCCACCGTAACCGTCGACGGTGCTGAACACATCGACTCTCAGCTCACGCATGGCCCTCCTGCCAGAGTTCTCGTGGAGTGGCAGCCGCCCCCCGGAGGTTGTGACCGCCCTGCCCGCGTGAACTCATCGTTCGGCTGCGGACGGCCGTATCGTGGGGCCGATGACTCGCAGGGATGAGCAGGCGCCGGGTCTTGGCCCGCCGATCGACGTCCGGCCATTGTTCCCCGAACAGCAGGCGGCCTTCATCGAGTTGCTGGGCGGCTTGGACACCGACGAGTGGGGCCGGGCCACCGTCTGCCCTGGCTGGAGCGTCAAGGACATCGCCGCGCATGTGCTCGGCGACCACCTCGGCCGGCTTTCCATGCACCGGGACGGGTTCACCGCGCTGCGCCCCCTTGCCGGAGAGCCCTTCCCCCGCTTTCTCGACCGCATCAACGACGAGTGGGTCACCGCGGCACGGCGTATCAGCCCCGCGCTGCTCGTCGGGCTACTGACGGAGGTCGGGGATCAGGTCGCCGACTTCTGGCAGGGCGTCGACCTTGAAGAGTTGGGCGGTTCCGTCTCCTGGGCCGGTCCCGAGGCGCATCCCGTCTGGCTGGACGCCGCGCGCGACTTCAGCGAGTACTGGACGCATCATCAGCAGATCTGTGACGCCACCCGACGCCGCGGGCTCACCGATCCGCGCTATCTCGGGCCCGTCCTCGACACGTTCATGCGGGCACTGCCTCACACGATGCGCGACGTGCTGGCGGACGAGGGCACCGTCCTGCAGGTGGTCGTCCCCGGCTTCGGTGGCTGGGCCTGCGGGCGTGGGGAGCAGCGGTGGTCTTTGTGGCGCGGGACGGAATCCCAGCCTGACGCTTCGATCGAGCTTGATGCCGACACTGCTTGGCGCTTGTGCACACGCGGTATTACGCCCGCCGCAGCTGGCGAGCGGGCTCTGGTCAGGGGAGACCGGCGGCTTGCTGAGGCGGCGCTTCAGATCGTGTCCATCATCCATTCGGGAGCGTGAATGAGGCCCGCAGGAACCGAGCAGGGGCCCGGTTCCTTCAGGGCCGAGTCGTTGACCGTAGGTAGTGGAAGGTTGGTTTGGGGTGCATGAGGAAGTCGTGGTGGGAGATGTTCCAGGCGTAGGCGCCGGCCATGGTGAAGGCGACCACGTCGCCGGGGACGAGGGGCGGGACGGGGACGTCGCGGGCGAAGACGTCCTTCGGGGTGCATAGCTGGCCTACCAGGGTGGCGGGGCTCGTCGGGCCGGTTGCCGTGAGCACCTTGAAAGGCTGGTTGTGGCCTTTTGTTACTGGGGTTCTCAGGTGGTGGGTGCCGCCTCGGAGAATGACGTAGGTCTCGCCACGGGTCGTTTTCGTGTCGAGGACGTCGGTCACGTACCAGCCGTGGTAGGCGGTTATGGCTCGGCCGGGTTCTATACAGATCCTCGCGGGGATGGAGGCCAGGCCGGTGGCGTAGGTGCGCCAGTCGAAGAGGGTTTCGGGGGACGTGTAGTCGACGGCCATACCGCCGCCCACGTTCAGCTCCGGATCGTCCACTCCCTGGGTTTTCAGCCAGGGGAGTGCCCAGTCGGCTATCTGGCGGGCCAGGTCGAGCATGGTGGGTGCGTCCAGGCCGGAGGCCAGGTGGGCGTGGATACCGCGCAGGGTCAGAGCGGGGTGGTCGGCCAGGAGGCGGGCGCATTCGTTGAGGGCGTCCTCGTCCATGCCGAAGGGGCCGCTCATGGTCAGGGCGGCGTTCGGGGTGTTCAGGGGGAGGTTCGCCCGCAGGAGGATCTCGGCGGGGCCCAGGGAGGCCAGGTTCCTCAACTCGTTGGGGCTTTCCACATGGATTCGGTCGGCCGTCAGGGCAAGGCGGAGTTCTTCCGGTGTCTTGCCTGGCCCGCCGAAGGCCAAGGGTGTGCCGGGGAGGGTCTCTTGGACGTGGGTCAGTTCACCGCCTGATGACACCTCTATGCCGTCCACGTGGGGTGCGAGGGTGCGGAGGATCTCGGCGTCCGGGTTCGCCTTGGCGGCATAGAACAGTTCCGTGGAGCCGAGGGTTCTGCGGATTGTTCTTATGTGGTTCTCCAGCCCCGGCAGGTCGTAGATGTAGGCCGGGTAGGTGCCGAGGCTCAACGCGACTTCGTTCATCGGATACCTGCAGCGTGGAGACCCCGTCTTTCAGGGCGGGGAGGAAGCGCCGAGCGAGGCGGCATTTTGGCCTCCGGGTTTTGTCGGTTCGGGTTTTGTCGGTGGTGGTCGGTAGGTTGCGGAGGGTGTCCCGGTACCGGTTGTGTCCGACCCCTGCCCAGGAAGCGGGGTTGCTGGAGCATTGCTCGCATGCCCGGTTCGTGTGGAATCTGGCTGTGGAGCAGCATGCCTGGTGGACGCCGCGGCGCGGCCCAGTTCCGGGGTATGTCGCGCAGGCTCGCCAGCTCACCGAGGCCCGCGCCGAGTTCGGATGGCTGCGTGCCGGTTCGCAGACGGTGCAGCAGCAGGCGCTCAAGGACTTCGCGCAGGCCATGGCGAACTTCTTCGCGGGCACGCACCGGCGCCCCACCTGGCGCAAGGCCGGTGTGCATGAAGGGTTCCGGGTCGTCGGGGTCCGGGGCCGGGCGTGGGAGGTGCGGCGGTTGTCGCGCCGCACGGGTGAGGTGCGGGTGCCGAAGGTGGGGTGGGTGCGGTTCCGCTGGTCCCGTCCCGTCCCGCCGGAGGTGAAGTCGTTCCGGGTGACCCGCGACCGCGCCGGACGCTGGCATGTCGCGTTCGCCCAGATTCCGGCTCCGGTTCCCGCGCCCGGCAACGGCACGGCGGTCGGCGTCGATCGGGGCGTGGCGGTGTCGGCCGCGCTGTCGACCGGCGAGACCTCCACCGTGCCGGGCTTGACGGCGGGTGAGGCCGAGCGGTTGAACCGGTTGCTGCGGCGCCTGGCCCGTGCGAAGCGGGGGTCGAACCGGCGTGCCCGCGTCAAGGCCGCCATAGCGCGGCTGAAGGCGCGTGAGGCCGACCGGCGCAGGGACTGGGTGGAGAAGACCTCGACGGATCTGGCGCGCCGGTTCGACGTGATCGCCGTCGAGGACCTTGATGTGGCCGCCATGACCCGGTCCGCCAAAGGCACCGTCGAGGCCCCCGGCGCGGGCGTCCGGCAGAAGGCCGGGCTCAACCGGGGCATCCTGGCCGCCGGGTGGGGACAACTGGTGACCCGGCTGGAGCACAAGGCGCCAGGGCGGGTCGTCAAGGTCGACCCGGCGTACACGTCGCAGACCTGCAACATTTGCGGGCACCGCGCACCGGAGAACCGCGAGAGTCAAGCGGTGTTCCGGTGCGTCGCCTGTGGGCATCGGGCCAACGCCGACGTCAACGCCGCACGCAACATCCAAGACACCGCCGTGGGACGCACGGTGGCCGCGCGGGGAGGCACGCCGCTGGGCGGGCCGGCGAACCGCGAACCTCAACCCGCTCTCCTCTCCATATAGGGGACGGTTGGAATCCCCCGCCCTCAGGCGAGGGAGGACGTCAAAGCGGTCGGGGTGTTGTCAGGGGGTTCGGAGTGGGGACGTAGGTGGCGCCTCGGTCCGCTGTGCGGGACCAGCGGGTGCGAAGGTTCGCCTTGGCCGGCAAGGGGACTCCGGCCAGGAGGGCCCTGATTTGGGGGTGGTGGTCGTGGGCGGCGAAGTGCTTTCTCGCGTCCAGCCAGAGCGTTTGTTCCAGGTGCGGGTGCAGGTCGGCCACGGCGGCGGCGATTTCGGTGAGGTGGTTGACCAGGAGGCAGTAGACGACGCGGTTCCAGCCGCGGTCGGGCGCGTAGGTGAGGCTTTCGGCCACGCGGGGCGGGAGGTGGGTCAGGTCCCAGCGGCCGGCGGTCAGTTTGGTGCCCTCCAGGTCACGGAACACGGCGTGGACGGGCATGCCGGTTGAGTCGACGCAGACGAGGACGTTCTGCAGGTGCGGTTCGAGGACGATGCCATGGTCCAGGTAGGCGCGGAGGACGGGTGGTGCCACTTGTGCCACGTAGGCGTCCCACCATGCTCGGGCGCTGTCCGGAGTCGCCAGGGCGGGCAGGTCCGCGAGGAACGTGTTGTAGGGGTCGGTTAGGGCGCCTGCCAGGAGCGGTGTGCCAGGCAGGGATTTGACACCTTCGCGCAGGATCACTCCAAAGCCTTCATAGAGGCGACGGTCTGGGAGCGCGACGCTTCGGTAGGCGGGCTCTGCGAGGAGGGTCGAGTTCAGTTTGCCGAAGATGGACGGCAGTAGTTCGTTCAGGGCGATCGCCCCGGTCAGTTCGTACCAGGCGTTCTTGCGCACGCAGTTGGTGATGCGGACGTCCAGGCTGAACTTGCAGAACACGTCGGCGTCCGGCAGGTAGGCGGTCCGGACGGAGGACGTCGGTATCGCCTCCATGTCGGACGGGCCGAGATCGAGCAGGAGTCCGTCGGCCAGGGCCTTCCGTAGGACGGGGTTGTCCGCGAGGAGGGAGAACTGCCACGGGTGGACAGGGAGCAATTGTCGTCCGGGCGGGACGGTGGGGCCGTAAGACGACAGGGCCGTGAACGCGTCCGGGTCTCCCTCTTCGGCGATGAGGTCCTCGGGGACGGCCAGCCAGTGCGGGCGGAAACGAGCCCTGGTCTCGGGCGCGTACTGGAGCCAGTCACTGGGCGCGCCTTGGCGCGCCTTCGGGGACGGGTGAAACCGGTGCCCCGCCACAAGAGCCTGTTCCGAGGCTATGTACCGATCGTTTGAGGGTTCGCCTCTGGTGGCGAGGATGGCGGCCAGGGCCGCGTGGCTGTCCTCCACCTGGGTGAGGAACTCGGGATTGGGGCGGCCGGTCGCCAGTTCCAGTTCGCCTGCCAGCAGGTTCGCCAGCCTGTCCCAGGAGGCCGGAATCCACGCGTCCCCGCGTCGCTCCTCGTAAGGCGGCGCCAGCCGGTAGGTGGGGCCGACTGGGGGACGGGCCAGGCCGGTGCGCAGCACGACGCCCGCGCGGGGCAGGCGGGCGAGCAGCCGCGCGCCGTCCGGCCACACCGGCCGCTGGGATCCGTGGCCGTCCCCGAGCGGGCGCGCGCCGTCCGGCCATATCTGCTGCTCGGGGGCGCACACCTCGCGGATGAGGCAGTTGAGCAGCGCGGTCGCGGTGGCGTCGCCGGCCGTGAGCGCCGATCCGGACAGTTCTGTTAGCAGCACGTCGCGTCCCGTAGGTAGTTGGGCCCTGGCGGGCCGTAGTGCTTGTTGATGTCGGCCGCGCCCGTCCTGGCCTTGTCGACGAGGGTTCCGGCGGTGACCATGGCCTTGCCCGGCAGCGTTTCGGCGTCGAGGGTGCGGGAGCGCAGGAACACGTCGTCCGGGCCGAGCGCGCCGTCGAGCCGCTCCCGGATCATCGCGCGCCCGGTCCGCCAGGGGAGCAGGCCGCGTTCCGCCAGGCCGGCGGCGATCGCGGCGGCGCACAGGTGCAGCGTGATGGTGACGAACACGCGGGCCAGCGCGTCGGGGTCGTCGGTCGTCATGCGGCGGTCGACGAGGTCGCGTGGGTCCGTGCCAGGGGACGGGGTGATGTGCTCCCTGAGCCGGGACGCGCGTATCAAGGCGCCGTCGTTGTCCTTGATGAGGAGGCGGGGCGCGGAAGCGTCGCCCAGGACGAGGGCGACGTTCTGCTGGTGCGCCTCCAGCGCGATGCCGTAGCGGAACAGCGTGACGTTCCACGCGAACAGTGCCGACAGGTAGGTGCCGAAGAGGTCTTCGACGTCCCAGCGTTCGATGACGTGGCCTCCATCGGGAGCCTCCGCGAGCAAGGCCGCCACCGGGACGATGTGCGCGCGCGCCGTTTCCGCTGGGAAACGCCGGATCAGGTAGGCGAGGAGCGGGTCGTTGGCGTGGCCGTAGGTCTGCTCATCGGCGAGAAGGACGGGAAGCACCGATTCCCGTTGCAGCACTTGGCGCAGGATGCGTTCGACCAGCGCGCCGTCCGGGAGGGTGCCGGGCAAGATGGTGCGCCGGTTGCGGAGGCCGAGCGTGCTGGTCGGCAGCGGCATCTTCACGTGGACGAGCGGCACGTCGCCGTTCAGGACGGCCACGGTGCGCATCGACAGCGTCGGACCGGCCAGGAGGAACGGTTCCGGGGCCATCACCGCACCCGGTTGCTCGTGTACGTGCGACACGGCCAGCGGGTGGACGGGGAACAGGGCGCCCACCCCGCTCAACCCCACATCGGACGGAGTGGGCCACCACTCCGGCAGCGCGCCGGTGACTACCGGGTTCTGGACCGACGCCCAACGCAGCGGGAACGACGGCGCGAACTCGGGCGCGTAACGGCTCAGGTCGGCCAGGGACAGCCCGGCGCGGCCCCGCCCCGCCGGATGCACCGGATGGTCGTTGTAGGCCGCCAGCGTCTCGTAGAACGTCCCGGGGCCGGTTCGCAGCTCATCCGGGATGCGCGCCAGACGGCGCTGCACGGCCGGGCGCGCGTCGTCGTGGAGTTTGGCGGTCGCCAGCGCGTCCAGGCACTCGCGTTCGAAGGCCGCCGTGTCGTCGCGGGGATCGGCCACGGTGCGGACGGCCCGGAAGACATCGCTCAACTTGAGCCCCTGCCCAGGGTCGACGACCAGTTCGGAGAGGAACACCGGGCGCGCGGGCAGCAGGCGCACTGAACGGCCCGGCAGTTCTAACGTGCCGCCGTCCCGGACGAAGCGCCGTATGCCCCCGTAGTCCTCGCGTAGCAGCGCGTCCAGGACGCGGGCCGCCAGCGGGCCTTCGGCGTCGCCCGTCACGTGATGGTCCAGTCGTGCGACGCGCGGAAGCGTGCGAGGGCGGCGTTCACCTCGTCCGGGCCGGGACCTATCGCGCGCACTGTGCCGAGGTAGTCGCGGTTGGTGCGGGTGATGGCGACCGTGTCACCGACCGTGCGTTGTGGACGGTAGGAGAGCTGCACTGGGCCGTCGTCCACTCGCAGTGGCTCGGGGGCTGAGGTGAGCGTGCCGGAGCGGTCGGCGATGACGGGCTCGGCGATCGCGTGCCGCGGCCGGGGGACTCGTAGGCCCGGCAACGGTTCGCCCAGGTGCACCTTCAGAATCTGCTCGAAGAGCGGGATGCCCAGCAGATCGGCCAAGAGGAAGTCACAGTGGTCGCCGATCAACCGGTAGTTGACCTCGATGATGCGGGCGCGACCCTGATGGACGACGAACTCGGTGTGGCACGCACCGAACCCGATCCCCAACTCCTCCAGTTGGCGCAGAACCTGCGGTGTCTCTGGGGGCGGTTCCGTCCACTCAAGGCGCTCCTCCACGAAGAACGGTGGCGGCGAGAGCGTCGTACGGAACGAACCCAGCACGCGCAACTCCCGTCCATCGCCGAGTGTCTCCAGGGTGTGGAGATCCCCGGGCAGGTACTCCTCGGCCACCAGCGGGTCGTCCCGTCGAGCGGCGATCTCGCCCACCCGGGCGGCCAGTTCCACGGCGTCGTGGACGAGGAACACGTCCTCACTGGCCACGCCCTCACGCGGCTTGACGACGAGCGGATACGGCGCGTCCGCCGGTACCCCGCGTGCGTCCGCCGAGAAGACCGGGTCGATGGCCGCGAGGTGGCGGCGCATGAGGGCCTTGTTCTTCGCGCGGGTCGCCGCACGCCAATCCTTCGCCGGGAGACCGGAGTACGCGGCCGCCAGCGCGGCGGGGGCCTGCAGGAAGTCGCTGTTGGAGAAGACGGCGGCCGGCTCGCCGCCACCGCCGCTGCCACTGTCGGCGACGTGGGCGATGATGTCCCGGAAGTCGGAGACGTCGCACTCGACGACCGGCCCGCCGAACGCGTGCGGACCCGACCGGTAGCGGGCGGGACGGTCGGTGAGCAGCGTCACGTCGAGGCCCAGGCGTGCGGCGGCGGGCAGGAACCCGTACGTCACCGAGTCGGTCGCCTTCCCGGCGACCAGGTGGACAGATGCGGCCACGGTCGGCCTTTCCAGCTCGGGCAGCGGCGAGCAGGCAGCGGTGGGCAAGCGGGAATCGGCTGAGCAAGAGTGAGGTAAGCCTTGCCTAACCCTTAGTGATCACCATAGTGGCGGGGCGGCACGGCGCGCGCAAGAACGGCGGCACCGCGTGTCCCGGCCCGGCCGCCCATCCGCCAGGATGGGCCCATGGATCTTGTCGAACGGTGGGTCGCGCTGGCGGGGCCTCACACCCGGCATATCGGGACGGAGCTGGACGAGCGCTACGGCGAGCCGCACCGCCGCTACCACACCCGGACGCACCTGACCGCCGTCCTCGACCTCGTGGACGAGTTCGCCGCGCACGCCGCCGACCCCGACGCCGTCCGGCTCGCCGCCTGGTTCCACGACGCCGTCTACGATCCCGAGCGCGCCGACAACGAGGTGCGCAGCGCCCGCCTCGCCGCCCGCATGCTCGCCGACACCGACCTCGCGCCCGCCGTCGTCCAGGAGGTCGTCCGGCTGGTCGAGCTGACCGCCGCGCACGCACCGGACGAGGACGACCGCAACGGCCGGGTCCTGTGCGACGCGGACCTCGCCATCCTCGCCGCCGACCCCGAGACGTACGCCGCGTACGCCGCCGCCGTCCGGGAGGAGTACGCGTTCGTCCCCGACGAGTTCTTCCGCGCCGGACGGGCCGAGGTGCTCAACGGCCTGCTGGCCCTTCCCGAGCTCTTCCATACGCCCGCCGCACGCGAACGCTTCGAGGAGCCCGCGCGCAACAACATCCGGACAGAGCTGATGCTGCTCGGCGCGTGACGCTCAGCTCCTCGGCTCAGCTCGTGATACGGGGCCGGTACTCCTTGCGACGGCGCAGGCCCGCCTGGGTGAGCCGCAAGAGCAGCTCCTGGCACCCCACCGCCTCGGCACCCTGCAGCACGGCCGCGTCGTACAGCTCGGACGGCACGTCGTAGTGGTCGCGTTCGAACGCCCTCGGCGGCATCCCCAGTTCCGCGGCGAAAACGTGCAGCTCCTCGTACGACGCGTCGCTCACCATGTGCGACCAGACACGGCCGCGGGCGGGCCACAGCGGGGGATCTATGAGGATCAAGTCACTTCCCCTTACCCTGCGTTGACACCAATGTAAGCTCGCGGCGGTGACGGCCTGCGGAGCCGGTGCAACGGTACGACAGACACACATGCGAAGGGGCATGCGGGTGAACGACGTAGTCGGGTATATCCAGGCTGAACGGGACCGGTTCGTCGCCGACCTCAAGGAGTGGCTGGCGATCCCGTCCATCTCCGGGGATCCGGCCCACGCCGCCGATGTCCGCGAGTCCGCCGAATGGCTCGCCGCCCACCTGCGCAAGCAGGGCTTCCCGACGGTCGAGATCTGGGAGACGGCCGGGCTGCCCGCCGTCTTCGCCGAGTGGCCCGCCGATGACCCGGACGCGCCCGCCGTCGTCGTCTACGGCCACCACGACGTCCAGCCGGTCGAGCCGCTGGAGGAGTGGGAGACCGACCCGTTCGCGCCCGTGGAGAAGGGCGACCGGCTCATCGGGCGCGGCGCGTCCGACGACAAGGGGCAGGTCTTCTTCCACACGCTCGGGATCCGCGCGCTGCTCGCCGCGTCCGGGCGGCAGGCCCCGCCCGTGACCGTCAAGCTGCTGGTGGAGGGCGAGGAGGAGTCGGGCTCGGTGCACTTCGCCGACCTGCTCCGCACCCACCGCGACCGCCTCGCCTGCGACGCCGTCGTCATCAGCGACACCACCATGTGGGCGGCGGACGTCCCGTCCATGTGCACCGGGATGCGGGGCCTCACCGAGGCCGAGGTCACGCTGCGCGGACCGTCCACCGACCTGCACTCCGGCTCGTTCGGCGGCGCCGTCCCGAACCCGCTGCAGGCGATGGCGACGCTGCTCGCCGCCCTCCACGACGCCGACGGGCGCGTGACCCTGCCCGGCTTCTACGACGACGTCGTCCCGCTGACCGCCGAGGAGCGCGAGCTGTTCGCGCGGCTCCCCTTCGACGAGGACGCGTGGCTGCGCACCGCCGGCGACAGCCGCGCCGCGCACGGCGAGAAGGGCTACACCACGCTCGAACGCGTCTGGGCGCGCCCGACCGCCGAGATCAACGGCATGTGGGGCGGGCACACCGGGCCGGGCGGCAAGACGATCGTCCCGCGCGACGCGCACGCGAAGATCTCGTTCCGGCTCGTCGCGGGCCAGGACCCGGCCAAGGTCCAGGAGTCGTTCAAGGCGTGGGTCGCCGGGCACGTGCCGCCCGGCGTGGCGGCCGAGGTCCGCGTCCCGGCCGGCGGCGTCCGCCCCTGCTTCTCGCCGATCGACTCGCCCGGCGTCGCCGCCGCGCGGCGCGCCATGGAGCGGGCCTTCGGCACCGAGGTGCTGTTCACCCGCGAGGGCGGCAGCGGCCCCGAGGCCGACCTCGCCGACATCCTGGACGCCCCGCTGGTCTTCGTCGCGGTCGGCCTGGACGACGATCGCATCCACGCCCCGAACGAGAAGGTCGAGATCCCGCTGCTGCTCAAGGGCGCCGAGGCCGCCGCCCACCTGTGGGAAGAACTCGCCACCGCGCTGCGCTGAACACCCGGGAGAGGAGCACACTCGTGACGGAAAGCCTCGAATGGCTTGCGCTTTCGCGCGGAACGCTCGACCGGGTCGCGCTGCACCGCGGCGACGACGCCTGGCTGGACGGCGCTTGGAACGATCCGAGGACGCGGGTCCTCGTCATCCGGGACGGGCGGGTGCTCGTGGCCTACGAGTCCGGCCCCGCGCTGGTGCTGGTCCCGCCGGACCAGGCGCCGGACGGCGAACGCTGGCTCCTCGGCGCCGACGACGACGGCACCGTCTACTTCGGCGTGTCCGGTGATCTGCCCGCCATCGAGGGGACCGAGCCGGCCGGGCTGCGCCGCGTCGGCGCCCTCCTGGCCGACCGGGACTCGGGGCTGCTCACCCACGCCGTCGCGCTGGAGCACTGGCACAGCACCAACCGGTACTGCCCGCGCTGCGGCGCCGAGACCCGGGTGTCGTCCGCCGGGCACGTGCGCGTCTGCCCCCGGGACGGCTCGCAGCACTTCCCGCGCGTCGACCCGGCCGTGATCATGCTGGTCACCGACGAGGCCGACCGCGTCCTGCTCGCCCGCGGCCCGCAGTGGCCCGCCGACCGCCGCTCGATCCTCGCCGGGTTCGTCGAACCGGGCGAGTCGCTCGAACAGGCCGTCGCGCGGGAGGTGAAGGAGGAGGTCGGGCTGGCCGTCCGGGACGTCCACTACCTCGGCAGCCAGCCGTGGCCGCTGCCGCAGAGCCTCATGCTGGGCTTCACCGCGCGGGCGGACGGCGACGTCCCGCTGAACCCCGACCCGGAGGAGATCCTGGACGCCGCCTGGTACACCCGCGACGAACTCCGCGCCGCGATCGACACGGGCGAGATCGTCGCCCCGGGCCCGCTGTCCATCGCCGCGCAGCTCATCATGCGCTGGTACGGCGGCGAACTCCCCAACATGCCGGACTTCTGAGGTGTTGCTCACATAGAGTGAGCGATCTGTTCCCCACCGCTGTGGGGATGGTCCGCAGACCGTTCCGACCGTTCTGTTGCCGGACGGGTGCTCCCCGCGCACGCGGGGTTGGGAAAGGCCCGCAGACCGTGGTCGGCGGGCCTCCTCCGTACGTGGCTCAAGCGGTATTCGCGATCTCCGCGAGGCGGCGCTTGACTTCCTTCGCGCTCGGGTTCGTCACGGCCGTGCCGTCCGGGTAGACGATGGTCGGGACCGTTTGATTTCCGCCGTTGACGCTCATGACGAAGTCGGCGGCCTCCGGGTTCCGCTCGATGTCCACCTCGACCATCTCGATGCCGTCCCGGGCGAGCTGGCTCTTCAGCCGGCGGCAGAACCCGCACCAGGTCGTCGTGTACATGGTGAGCTGACCGCTCGGGCCGGGGCCCTGGGCGGCCGAAGGCGTCGCCATCGCTTCGTCGTCTCCCTCGTTCGTTCGGACGGTTCGTGCCTACCGCAGAACAGTGGACGCGCCCCGCGCATTCCTACGGGGCGATCGCCGGTTGTCCACAGGTGGCGGATCGGCTGAGGCAGGTGGGACGGGCTGCGAGTATGGGGGCATGTTGGCTGAGTCGGTGCTGGAGGGACTCGACCCCGAACAGCGGGCGGTCGCCGAGGCGGTTAAGGGGCCGGTGTGCGTGCTCGCGGGCGCCGGGACGGGCAAGACCAGGGCCATCACGCACCGGATCGCCTACGCGACGCTGACCGGTGTCGTCACGCCGCAGCGGGTGCTCGCCGTGACGTTCACCACCCGCGCGGCGGGGGAGCTGCGCAGCCGGCTGCGGCAGCTCGGCGCGCCGGGCGTGCAGGCCAGGACGTTCCACGCGGCGGCGCTGCGGCAGCTCAGCTACTTCTGGCCGCGCGTCGTCGGCGGTGAACCGCCCAAGATCGTCGACTCGAAGATCGGTCTCGTCGCGGACGCGGCGCGCGCGTGCGGGCTGTCGTTCGCGCGGACCGAGCTGCGCGACCTCGCGGGCGAGATCGAATGGGCGAAGGTCACCCAGCACCGCCCCGAGGACTACCCGGCCGCCGTCGTCAAGGCCGACCGGAGACCGCCCGCCGAGATCGTGGACGTGGCGCGCGTCTACGCGATGTACGAGCAGCTCCGGCGGGAGCGCAACCTGCTCGACTTCGAGGGGATGCTGGAGCTGACCGCCGCCGTCCTCACCGAGCACCGGGAGGTCGCGAACCAGGTCCGCGAGCAGTACCGGTACTTCGTGGTGGACGAGTTCCAGGACGTCAACCCGCTGCAGAAGATGCTGCTCGACACCTGGCTCGGCGACCGCGACGACCTGTGCGTCGTCGGCGACCCGAACCAGACGATCTACTCGTTCACCGGCGCGTCCCCGTCCCATCTGCTCGACTTCACGCGTGCGCATCCCGACGCGAAGGTCGTGAAGCTCGTCCGCGACTACCGGTCGACGCCGCAGGTCGTCCGGCTGGCCAACGGGGTCATCGGGCAGGCGCGCGGGGTCCGGCACAGGCTGGAGCTGCTCGCCCAGCGGGCGGACGGCCCCGAACCGGTGTTCAACGAGTACGACGACGAGGTCGCCGAGGCCGACGACGCCGCCCGGCAGGCCCGCAAGCTGATCGACGAGGGCGTCCCCGCGCGGGAGATCGCGATCCTGTTCCGCATCAACGCGCAGTCGCAGACCTACGAGTCGGCGCTGGCGGCGGCGGGCGTCCCGTACGTGCTGCGGGGCGCGGAGCGGTTCTTCGAGCGGCCCGAGGTGCGCGAGGCGGTGGTCCGGCTGCGCGGCGCGGCGCGGGCGGGCGCCGACGCCGAGAACGACGGCACGGGGCTGATCCACACCGTCCGGCACGTCCTGTCCGGGGCGGGGTTCGCCGACCGGCCGCCGGAGGGCGCGGGCGCGGCCCGCGCGCGCTGGGAGTCGCTCGCCGCGCTCGCCCAGCTCGCCGAGGACATGGCCGCCGACAACCCGAAGGCGGGCCTCCCCGACTTCGTCGCCGAACTGGAGGAGCGCGCCGCCGCGCAGCACGCGCCGCCGCTGGAGGGCGTCACGCTGGCGTCCCTGCACGCCGCCAAGGGCCTGGAGTGGGACGCGGTGTTCCTCGTCGGGCTGGCCGACGGCACGCTCCCGATCATCTACGCCAAGACGCCCGCGCAGGTCGAGGAGGAGCGCCGCCTGCTGTACGTGGGGGTGACGCGGGCGCGCGTCCACCTGGCGCTGTCCTGGGCGCTGTCGCGCTCGCCGGGCGGGGCGCACAACCGCCGCCCGTCCCGCTTCCTGGACGGCCTGACCGGCAAGACCACGACGCACACGCCGCCCCGCGTCGACCGCGCCAAGCGCCGTCCCGCCAAGGGCCCGCAGCCGTGCCGGGTCTGCGGCCGCCCGCTGACCGCCGCCGTCGAACGCAAGCTCGGCCGCTGCGAGGACTGCCCCTCCGAGCTGAACGAGGAACTCCTCATCGCGCTGAAGGACTGGCGCGCCCAGGTCTCCGCCGAGCAGAAGATCCCCGCGTACGTCGTGTTCACGGACGCCACCCTCCAGGCGATCGCCGAGCACGGCCCCGAGTCGCGGGAGGACCTCGCCCGCATCCCGGGCGTCGGCAAGGTCAAACTCGACCGCTACGGCGATGCCGTCCTGAACCTGTGCGGGTAGGGAACCCATGGGTGAGATCCCGGTCACAGGGGTGGATACGGAAGACTGGCCGGCGTGAAGGAATCGCTGAAGGGCCTGCTGGACCTGCTCGACCTCGAACAGATCGAGAACGACATCTTCCGCGGCCGCAGCCCCGAGGAGCGGCGGCAGCGCGTCTTCGGCGGCCAGGTGGCCGGGCAGGCGCTCGTCGCCGCCGGGCGCACCGTCCCCGCGAACCGGCCCGTGCACTCGCTGCACGCCTACTTCATCCGGCCCGGCGACCCGCTGGTCCCGATCGTCTACACCGTCGACCGGGTGCGGGACGGGCGGTCGTTCACGACGCGGCGGGTCATGGCCGTCCAGCACGGCAAGGCGATCTTCACGCTGTCGGCGTCGTTCCAGATCGCCGAGGACGGCCCGTTCCACCAGGCCGCCATGCCGGACGCGCCCGCCCCCGAGACGCTGCCGGACGGCCTGGAGCGGCTGACGCCGATCTTCGGCGAGGTCGGCGCCCGCGAGTTCGTCACCCGGCGCCCCTTCGACATCCGGCACGCGACACCGCTGACCTGGGAGGCCGCCAAGGACCCGGCGCTCGCCACCCCCGAGTCGAAGGTGTGGCTGAAGGTGGACGGCGAGCTGCCCGACGACCCGCTGCTGCACGTCTGCCTGATGACCTACGCCTCGGACATGACGCTGCTCGACACCGTCCTGCTCAACCACGGCCTGGCCTGGGGCGACAAGCGGACGATGGGCGCCAGCCTCGACCACGCGATGTGGTTCCACCGGCCGTTCCGCGCCGACGACTGGCTGCTGTACTACCAGGACACGCCGTTCGCCGGCGGTGCCCGCGGCCTCGCTCGCGGCCAGGTGTTCACCCGGTCGGGGGAGTTGGTCGTCTCCGTCATGCAGGAGGGCCTGGTCCGGGTCTCCGACGGCGAACGCAAGCGCTGACCGGGCCCGTACCGGGGATCGGGGGCAGGGTGATCAGGGTTCTGCTGGCGGAGGACGTGCGGATCCTCCGGGAGGCGCTGGCCGACCTCCTCGACCGGGAGGACGGCATCCGCGTCGTCGCGCAGGTCGGGGCCGGGGACGCGGTCGTCGCCGCGGCGCTGCGCGAGCGGCCCGACGTCGCGGTGCTCGACATCGAGATGCCCGGCCTGGACGGCGTCGGCGCGGCGGCGGAGCTGGCCCGGCACCTGCCCGGCTGCCGCACGCTGATCCTGACCGGTGTCGGCCGGCCCGGGACGCTGCGCCGCGCGATGGCGGCCGGGGTCGCCGGGTTCATGGTCAAGGACAGCGCGCCCGGTGAACTGGTCGACGCCGTCCGCACCGTCGCCGGGGGCGGCCGGGTGGTCGATCCGCAGCTCGCCTTCGCCGCGCTCGACGCCCCGGACTGCCCGCTCACCGACCGCGAGCGGGAGGTGCTGCGGCTGACCGCGTCCGGTGCGGAGCCGCCGCAGATCGCCGCCCGGATCGGGCTGTCCTACGGGACCGTCCGCAACTACCTCGCGTCAGCGGTGACCAAGCTGGGCGCCCGCAACCGGGTCGACGCCATCCGCATCGCCACCGAGGCCGGCTGGATCTGACGGGCCGGCGCCCGCCACCTCGACGGTGAGGGTGAACCGGCCGGCCGCGTGCTCGACGGTCAGCGCGCCGCCCGCCTCGGCCGCACGCGAGCGCAGGTTGGCCAGCCCCGTCCCGCCCGCGCCGGGGCGTGCCGCGCCCGCCCCGGGACGAGGGGCGCCGTCGTTGGAGACGCGGATCCGGGTGGGCGTGACGGTGATCTCGCAGCGCCGCGCCCGCGCGTGCCGGACCACGTTGGTCACCGACTCCCGCAGCACGACGGCGAACAGGGCCGCGACCTCCGCCGGCGGCTCCACTACTGTGACCCGGACCCGCGTCCCGGCGGTCACCAGCAGGTCCCGCGCGCTCTCGACCTCGGCGGCGAGCCGCAGCGGGGCGGGCTCCGCGCCGATCGAGCGGACCGTCGCCAGCGCCGCGCCCGCCAGCCCGGCCAGCCGCGCGCCGTCCGCGGGGCCCGCCGCCATCCCGCCCCGGATGATGATCGCCGACAGCTGGGAGCCGAGCAGGTCGTGCACGTCCCGCGCGATCCGCAGCCGCTCGCGGAGCACCGACGTGCGGACGAGTTCGCGGCGCGCCACGTCCAGCCGGGCCGCCGTGACGGGCAGCCGGCCCAGCGCGTAGACGGTGATCATGAACGCGGCCGAGCCGAACAGGCTGAGCAGCGCCACCACCGGCGGCCGTGCGCCGTACAGCAGCGGGAACGGCATCAGCAGCAGCACGGCGGCCGCCGCCCACGACCACGGCGGGCGCACGTTCAGCAGCACCAGGCCCGCGACCAGCCCGCCGTACGTCGCGGGCAGGCCGCCGTAGCCCGCCGGGACGAGCGGCCCCGCGACGGCGAACGCCGCCAGGAGCAGGACGATCTGGGCCGGGAGCGCCCAGCGCCGCGGCCGGGCCTCGCCGCGCGGCAGCACATGGTGCAGCTGCAGGGCCGCGACCAGCGGCAGCGCGACCGCCGCCACCGCGAGGCGCACCGGGTCCACCGCGACGCCCGCGCCCCGCGCCATGACCACGCTGGTCGCCACCGTGCTGAGCTGGTCCAGCTCGATGACGAGGAGGACGGCGAAGGCCAGCCACGGCGCCGCGCCGACCGGGCCGCCCGTCCAGGCGGGCGTCCGCGGTATCTCCGCCTCCACGGCGGGGCCGGTGGCGAGCCGCCCGCCGAGCCCGGCGATCTCGGCGGACGAGGCCGAGAGCGGCTCGGCGAACGGCGGCACCGCGCCGGAGAAGGCCACCCGCAGCCTCTCCGGCCCGCCGGGACCAGTGCGGCACTCGATCACGCAGCCGTCGGGGCGCCCGTCCCGCAGCGCCGCCACCACGGTGCGGCGCAGCACCCCCGCCAGCGCCGCATCGGCCTTCGGCGCCCGCGGGGCGGCCGCGTCCGCCGCGACGCGCACCGGCACGCCGGACGCCGCGAGCACCGTCCGCGCCGCGTCGATCTCGGCCGCGAGCGAGCGGTCCCGGTAGTCGTCGGCGACCGACCGGGCGCGGGCCGCCGCCGCCCGCGCGGCCGCGACGATCTCGCCCGGGTCGTCGGACGCGGCAGCGGCCGACAGCCGCCGTCCGAGCTCGGCGCGCAGGCCGCGGGCGATCCGCAGCCGCTCCCCGGCGGCGCGCCGGGCGGCCAGCTCGGTGCGGGTGGCCTCCAGCGCCCGGACCAGCAGCCCCAGCCGCGCCAGGGCGAGGAACTGCAGGCCGCCGGTGAGCGTCACCACCGCGGCCCACACGGCGTACCCGGAGCCGGCGTCGGGCAGCCAGACCGTCCTGATCGCGAACTCGGCGGCGACGATGGCCGCGGCGGCCGGCCACCGCGCGCGGGCGGGCGCGCCCAGCATCAGCACCGACGCCACGAGCAGGGGCGTCGCCGGCCGCCAGGCGTTGCCGAGGACGAGCAGCGGCGCGTACGCCAGCACCGCCTGGCCGGCGAGGTTGCCGAGCGAGCCGCTCCAGGCCAGCGCCCGCGCCTGCAGGACGGCGAGGGCGAGCGCCGCGCACGTCCCGGCGAGCAGCGCCGCCGCCCCGGCCCGGCCGCCGGGGACCGGGCCCAGCCACAGCACCAGGATCCGGTACGTCCAGAACAGGACGAGTCCGGCGAAGAGCGGCAGACGGCTGTCGTGCATGGCGGCAATTATGCAGTTCGCGCGGCCGTGCAATCTGCATGTCAGCGGCCTGCGGACCGCAGCGCGACCGGTGCACCGGGCACTACTGGCGCGGCCCGCCGATCAGCAGACTCGGGGTATCCGAACGAGGGGGGCTCCGATGAGCTTCGAGATCACACCGTTCCGCGTCGAGGTGCCGCAGGCCGACCTGGACGACCTGCGCGACCGGTTGGCCCGCACGCGCTTCGCCGACGAGCTGCCCGAGAGCGAGGTGACCGACGGCGTCCAGAAGGGCCCGGTCCAGCCGGGCTGGGAGTACGGCGTGCCCGTCTCCTTCGTCCGCGACCTGGTGGCCCGCTGGATCGACTTCGACTGGCGCGCCCAGGAGGCGCGGCTCAACGAGTTCCCGCAGTTCACCACCGAGATCGACGGCGAGCTGATCCACTTCCTGCACGTCCGGTCGCCGGAGCCGGACGCCACCCCGCTGATCCTCACCCACGGCTGGCCGAACACGTTCGTGGAGTACCTGGACCTGATCGGCCCGCTCACCGACCCGGCGGCGCACGGCGGCGACCCGGCGGACGCGTTCCACGTCGTCGTCCCGTCCCTGCCCGGGTTCGGCTTCTCCGCGCGCACCCGCACCAAGGGCTGGGGGTCGGCCCGCACCGCCGACGCCTGGGCCGAGCTGATGGCGCGGCTCGGCTACGACCGTTTCGGCGCGCACGGCAACGACGCCGGCGCGATCGTCAGCCCGTGGATCGGGCGCCGCCACCCGGACCGGGTGATCGGCGTCCACGTCAACCAGATCTTCTCCTTCCCCTCGGGCGACCCGGCGGAGCTCGCCGGCCTGACCCCGGAGGAGGGGCAGTACCTGGAGTTCCTCCAGGGGTTCGTCCAGCACGCCATCCACGACCGGGCCCAGGAGGCGCAGCCGCAGACCCTCGCACACGCCCTGTCGGACTCCCCGGCCGGCCAGCTGGCCTGGGTCGGCCAGCTCCTGGCCGGCCTGCCCGACCCCGACACGATCCTGACCATCGCCACCATCTACTGGCTGACGAACACGTCGGCGTCCACGGCCCGCTTCTACTACGAGAACCACCACGAGCGGCAGGAGACCGAGCCGACCACGTTCCCGCTCGGGCTGGCGTCGTTCGCCTACGACTTCCGGCCCCTGCGCCGCTTCGCCGAGCGCGACCACAAGAACATCGTCCACTGGCGCGAGTACGACCGCGGCGGTCACTGGGCCGCCCACGACGCCCCCGACCTGCTGCTGAACGACGTCCGCGAGTTCTTCCGCGGCCTGCGCGGCCGGTCGGCGGGCTGACGACCGGCGCCGTGCCCCCGCCGCCCCGGCGGGGGTGCGCGCCGCGCCGTGGGAAGATCGTTTCTCACGGGACTCCCGTGAGGTCCGACGCGGGCGGGGCGGCGCGGGTTTCCCGGGAAGAGGGTGAACTCACCCACAAAACCGCAGGTCAAAAATATCTTGCTAGATTCGGCGGGATCGCCGTACGCTCGTCGCGAGCAATCAACCGGCCGACCGTGTGGATCTTGATCCGCCGGCCCCCGGCCCGAGGAGCCAGAGAGGTGGTGTGCAGTCCGGTGAGCAACACGTTGCTGAAACTAACGTCGTCCTGGACCGTCGCCGGCCTCGGCACCTCCCTGCCCTGTGCCTCGGTGCGCGGCGCGTCCATGCCCCGCATGTCGATGCCCGGCGCCTATCTCCAGGCGCCCGGCGGGCGACTGCGCGAGTGGCAGCGCGCGGATCTGCGCTTTGAGCAGCTGATCCAGGACGACCAGGGGCGGAGTGTCTCCGAACACCTCATCGAGGACACGAACGTCCCGGCTCCGGCCACGGCCCACATGGGCGCCTCCCGCAAGGGCGGCGTGTCGGGTCCGTACCCCTGGAGGCGACCGGTCTAGCAAGACAACCGGCAAGCCCCCAGGCCGCGGATCCAGACACCGGATCCGCGGCCTTCTTCTTTGTCCAGAACCCACCGACACACCCGTTGAGATCCAACGAGAGGAACAAGGGTGACTGTGATGCAGGGGGCCCTCGCGATCAGCGAGGAGGACCTCACGCTTCCGTGCCGGACCGACCCGGAGCTGTTCTTCGCCGAGGCTCCCGCCGACGTCGAGCTCGCCAAGGCCCTGTGCCTGGAGTGCCCGCTCCGCAAGGAGTGCCTCGCCGGCGCGCTCGAGCGCCAGGAGCCCTGGGGCGTCTGGGGCGGCGAGCTGTTCGTCCGCGGCGTGATCGTCCCGCGCAAGCGGCCGCGCGGCCGCCCGCGCAAGCACCCGCGGCCCGACGAAGTGGCCGCGTGAGCGCGTGATGACCACGATGATCGACCGCACCGAC
Organism: Spirillospora sp. NPDC047418; assembly: GCF_040643275.1. Classification (NCBI taxonomy): domain Bacteria; kingdom Bacillati; phylum Actinomycetota; class Actinomycetes; order Streptosporangiales; family Thermomonosporaceae; genus Spirillospora; species Spirillospora sp. NPDC047418. The sequence goes on along the minus strand of NZ_JBEYTW010000006.1, from coordinate 76,661 downwards.
CCCGGAGGCGTGCTCCCCACGCGGGGACCGCGCCTCCGGGCCGCCCGGGAGAACGAGATGACGTTGCTCAGCCAGAACCTGTCGAGGACACGAATACCCGAGACCGCGCACGTGCCCGACGAGATCGTGCACATGCCCGACGAGGTCGCCGCGCGTGTGCGCGCGATGCGGCGGGCGCGCCGGGAGGCCCGGACCAGGGCGTCCCGCGTCCGGCGCGTCCTCCTCGCCCCGACGGCGAGGACGGAGTACCGGGACTGAGCGCTCCCACTCCACCGGGCGCGCGAACGAGCGGGGCCCCGCGCACCTGATCAGTGCGCGGGGCCCCGCTGACGTCTGCCCGGGGGTCAGCCGGTGACGAGTTCGCTGTCCTCGTCGTCGGCGAAGCCGGGCACCCACTTCAGGGACTCGGCGCGGGCCGGGATCTCGCAGTCCAGCTGGCACAGCACGCCGGTGCCGGCCGACAGCACCCGGTGGATGATCACGTATTCGGGCGGCAGGTTCAGCTGCCGGACGACGTTGGACGGACGCAGGTCGGTGACCCGGGCGGCCATGTCGCGCAGCCACTCCCGGTTGAACTTGAACGTCTCGGTGACGAACGGCTCGGTGATCGGGGCGAGGAACGCCTGCAGCGACTCCGCGTCGACCTCGACGTTCTCGCGGATGAAGTCCTCCCGGCGCAGGGCGTCCTCGATCTCGTCGATGTCGGCCATCGTGCCGATGCGCAGCAGCAGCCCGAGCCGCTTCTGGAAGCCGCCGGGGATGCGGTCCACGGCGCCGAAGTCCAGGACGCCGAGCCGGCCGTCGGCCAGCAGCCGGAAGTTGCCGGGGTGCGGGTCGCCGTGCAGCATCCCGGACCGCTTCGGGCCGGACAGCAGGAACCGGCAGTACAGCAGCGCCGCGTGGTTCCGGGTGTCCTGGTCCCCGTCGCTGATGATCTTCGAGAGGAGCGTGCCGTCCATCCACTCGCTGATCAGGATGTTGCCGGACTGCGCGATGACCTCGGGAACGTAGAAGTCCGGGTCGTCCAGGTACGCCTCGCGGAACAGCGACTGGGACTCGGCCTCGATCGTGTAGTCGAGCTCCTCGACCACCCGCTCCTTGAGCTCGGCGAGCATCGACTTGACGTCCAGCCCCGGCATCAGCACGCCGAACAGCCGGCCGAGCCGGGCGAGCTGGTTGAAGTCGCTGATCAGCGCCTTGCCGGCGCCCGGGTACTGCACCTTCACCGCGACCGCGCGGCCGTCGTGCCAGACGGCGCGGTGCACCTGCCCGATGGACGCGGCGGCGGCCGGCTTGTCGTCGAACGACTCGAAGTAGTCGCGCCAGTCCGCGCCGAGGAACTCCGCCAGCACCTTGTGGACGGTCGACGCCGGCAGCGGGGGAGCGGCCTCCTGCAGCTTGGTCAGCGTGGCCCGGTACGGGCCCGCGATCTCCGGCGGCAGCGCCGCCTCGAAGATCGACAGCATCTGGCCGAGTTTCATCGCCCCGCCCTTGAGCTCGCCGAGCACCTTGAACAGCTGCTCGGCGGTGCGGGTCTGGATCTCCATGGCGACGGCCTCGGCCGGCTTGCCGAAGGTGCGCTTCCCGACGCCGAGCGCGGTGCGCCCCGCGAAGCCGATGGGGAGGGACGCCAGCTTTGCTGACCGCGTCACCGCGCGGCGGGGAAGATCGCTCACGCCGTACATTGTCGGTGATCGGGTGTCGTTCACGCCACAACCATTAGCAAGTATCGCCGGTACCGTCCGCGCGACGCCGTGGTGACCTGCTGAAACGCTGTAAGTGTGCGCTTTCTCACGGCGGCGCGCCAGGTGTGGTACGCGCGCGTCCGGCGGGATTTCGGTCGTGGACGGGGCGGTTGGTGTGTTCCGAGCGCGGTTCGGTAGCGTGGCGCGCATGTCCGGAGACTCCGCAGATGCGCTGCTGGTCGAACGCCGTCCCGACGGGGTCGCCGTCCTCACGCTGAACGACCCCGGCCGCCGCAACGCGATGTCGGACGAGATGACCGCCGCGTGGAAGGCGGCGATCGAGGGCCTGCGCGGCGACGCCGGCCTGCGCTGCGTCGTGGTCACCGGCGCGGGCGGCGCGTTCAGTTCCGGCGGCAACCTCTCCTGGCTGGCCGACACCAACGCGGTCGCCGTCCCGGCGCTGCGCGACCGGATGCTGGAGTTCTACCGGACATGGCTGCTGATCCGCGGCCTGGAAGTACCGACGATCGCCGCCGTCAACGGGCACGCCGTCGGCGCCGGGCTGTGCCTCGCCCTCGCCTGCGACCTGCGCTACGCGGCGGACGACGCCAAGCTCCTCGCCCCGTTCACCGCCCTGGGGCTGCACCCCGGCATGGCCGCGACCTGGCTGTTCCCCGAGGTCGCCGGGCTGCCGCTGGCCCGCGAGATGCTGCTGGCCGGACGCGTCCTCACCGGCGCCGAGGCCGCCGCGAACGGGCTGGTCAACCAGGCGTTCCCGCGCGCGGAACTGCTGGACGGGGCGCTCGCCGTCGCCGCGCGGGTCGCCGCGAACGCGCCGGTCGCGACCCGGCTCACCAAGGTCGCGCTGTCCGGCGGCGGGCACGCCGACATGGAATCGGCGCTGCGCTGGGAATCACTCGCGCAGCCGGTCACGATGTCGTCGCGCGACATGCTGGAAGGACTGGCCGCACAGCGGGAGAAGCGCAGCGCGCAATTCACCGGCGAGTAAAGCCGTGTACACCGCCCCGGGGGTTTTCCGCAAACCTCCGGCCATGGTCAAAAGATAGGCGCTGACCTGCGGTAACGTCAAACACCCCCTTTGGCGGAGGCAAATTTTCGAGTACGGTTCAGGCGTGCCCCCTAACGTTGAGGTCCGCCGCAGCGCCAGACGGCGGCGAACCGTGTCCGCCTACCGTGACGGCGACAAGGTGGTGGTGATGGTTCCGTCCAGGCTCAGCAAGGCCGAAGAGGAACAGTGGATCGCGACCATCTTGGAGCGGCTCGAGGAGCGGGAGCGCCGCCGGCGGCCCACCGACGCCGACCTCCAGTCGCGGGCCCGCGACCTGTCCCGCCGCTACCTGGACGGCCGCGCCGACCCGGTCAGTGTCCGGTGGGTCGCGAACCAGCGCACCCGCTGGGGGTCGTGCACCCCCGACGACGGCACGATCCGGCTGTCCACCCGGCTGCGCGGCATGCCCGGCTGGGTGGTCGACTACGTCCTCGTCCACGAGCTGGCGCACCTGCTCATCCCGGGGCACGGCGCCGACTTCTGGGAACTGGTCGGCAACTACCCGAAGGCCGACCGCGCCCGCGGCTACCTGGAGGGCGTCGCCGCCGCCGCGCACCTGCCGCTGGAGGCCGACGCGCCCGACGCCGAGGTCGCCGGCGACGGCATCCACCGCGGCGACGGGCTGCACCCCGGGGAGTACCCGCACGAGGCCGCCGGGTGACCGACGCCCCCGACCCGGTGCCCGGAGCCGGCACGCGTTTCGCCGCGGTGCTCTCCCTCCCCGCACGGCAGGGGGACGTCCCGCCCGGCACCGACCCCGGCGAGTTCCGGCTCGCGCTCCTGGAGGACACCTACGAGGTCGTCGCGGGGCTCGAACTGGTGACGCCCGCGCTCGTCCTCGACCCGCCCGACCAGCCGGACGCCGAGGCCGTCACCTGGCCCGGCACCCCGATCGTCCGGGCGGCGACGCCCGCCGGCGCGTTCGCCGCGCTGCACGCGCTCGGCGCCGAGACCGCCGCGCTGGTCGCGCCGGACGCCCCCGACCTGCCGCCGCTGCTGCTCGGCAAGCTGTTCCGCGCACTCGGCAGCGCCCCGTCCGCCGCCTGCCCGGCCGACGGCACCGGGCGCGGCCTCGTCGCGCTCGCCGCCCGCCTCCCGCTGCCGGACTGGCTCGCCACCGCCCTGCATGACGTCGATCTCGACACCCCGGACGCGCTGGCCCGCCTGCGCGCCGCCGCGCCCCGCCCCGGACTCGTCCCGCAGGGCCCCGGCTGGCACCGCCTCCGCACCCCCGGCGACCTGCGCTTCCTCGACCCGGGCCTGGAGGGCTGGGAGAACACCCGCGCCCTCCTGCAAGGCCACCCGCTGACCCGCTGACCCTGTGATCCGCTGACCCCCGTGTTGCGGGTCAGGCGGTCAGTGTGACCGCCCGTGCCACCAGGCGCCGGACGGGGTCGTCGGTGGGTTCGGGAAGATCGGTCACCGGGAACCAGCCGAGGTCGTCGGACTCGTCCGACACCGTGTACCGGGCGCCCGCCGGGGCGATCGCCGCGTACTGGACGTCGAGGTGCCAGCTGCCCTGCGGATGGCAGCGGACCGCGTGCCGGTCCAGCTGGACGGGCTCGGGCAGCAGCCGCAGGCCGGCGATGCCCGACTCCTCCGTCGCCTCCCGCAGCGCCGCGCCGGAGAGAGTAGCGTCGCCGGGCTCGCAGTGCCCGCCGAGCTGCAGCCACGCCTTCACCTTCGCGTGCAGAGTCAACAGCACGCGGGACCGGGACGCGTCGAGCACGGCCGTGCTGGCGGTGATGTGCCCGGCCGCGCACGCCCGCCACATCCCGTCCGCGGGATGCTCCTCCAGATGCCGCAGGAACTCCCGCCGCACGCTCTCCTGCTCGTCGTCGGGCGCCCGCCATTCCGACAGGACCCGCACCGCGTCGCCGTGCAGCGACTCCGGCATGACCGGCCGGACGCTCACGGCGAGACCCCCGGCCGCGGCCCCCGCCCGCCCGCGGGGTGCGTCATGCGCGGCCCACGCGGGGGTAGCGGGAGTTGTCGGGGCGGCGCCGCCGCCGCTCCTGGTCGATCGGGCGCTGCCAGCACAGGCTGGCCCGCGCGACCCGCCGCCTGATCGCGTTCGTGGACGACCCGGGCTCGTAACGGCAGCCGCGCACCCGGGACGGACGCGACCGGCTCATGCGCGCGGCCCCTCGTCGTCCGGCCCGGACCCCTCGCCGGAACCCGCGTCGCCGGAACCCTCATCGCCGGGCCCCTCCTCATCGGGTCTGCCGCCGGAACCCTTGTCGTCAGGTGCGTCGCCGGGCTTGTTGCCGGACTCGCCGCCGGACTCGCCGTTGGGCTCGTCGCCGGGCTTCTGCTCGCCCTCCTCGGGCGCCTTGGTCAGCTTGGACAGGTCCAGGTCGGACAGGCCCTCGATCTCGTCGCGGCCGTGTACGAAGCCGTCCGGGTCGTCGAGGTCGTCGGCCGTCGGCAGCAGGTCGGGGTGGTCCCAGATCGCGTCCCGGCCCTGCGTGCCGCGCGCCTGCGTCAGCGACCGCCACAGCGCGGCGGCCTCCCGCAGGCGGCGGGGCCGCAGCTCCAGGCCGACGAGCGTCGCGAACGTCCGCTCGGCCGGGCCGCCGGTGGCGCGGCGCCGCCGCACCGCCTCGGCCAGCTTCCCCGAACCGGGCAGCCGGCCCTCCGCGGCCTCGTTCACGACCGTGTCGACCCAGCCCTCGACCAGCGCGAGCGCCGTCTCCAGCCGGGCCAGCGCCGCCTTCTGCCGCGGCGTCTCCTCGGGCTGGAGCTGGATCTCGCCGCCGAGCGCCTCCTGCAGCGCCTCCGGGTTGCTCAGGTCGAGCCCCTGGACGGCCTGCTCGATGCCCGAGAGGTCGACGGTGATGCCGCGCGCGTACTCCTCCACCGCGCCCAGCAGGTGCGCGCGCAGCCACGGGACGTGGGTGAACAGCCGCTGGTGCGCGGCCTCGCGCAGCGCCAGGTAGAGCCGGACCTCGTCGGCGGAGACCTCCAGCCCCTCGCCGAACGCCTCCACGCCGGCGGGCAGCAGCGCGCCGACCCCGTCGGGGGCGAGCGGCAGGCCGACGTCGGCCGAGCCGGTGACCTCGCGGGCCAGCGCGCCGAGCGCCTGCCCGGCCTGGCCGCCGACCATCGCCCCGGCCATCTGCTTGACCATCCCGATCAGCGGGCCGGCCATCGCCTGCATGTCGGCGGGGATCTCGCCGCCGCCGAGCGCCCCGCCCATCGACTCGACCATGCGGGTCGCGATCGGGTCGCACACCTTCGCCCACACGGGCAGCGTCTGCTCGATCCATTCCGACCGGCTCCACGCCTGCGGCGTGCGGATGCCGGCGGGCAGCGTGGTGCGCTCGTCCAGCCACAGGTCGGCCAGGCGCAGGGCCTCCTCGACCTGGCGCCGCTCGGCGTCGACGACCGACGGGTCGCCCTGCTCCACCACCGTGTGCCGTGCGATGTTCTTGGCCAGATCCCAGTTCAGCGGCCCCCCGGCCGCGCCGCCTGCGCCCTGCGCGCCGATCATGTCGGCGAACCGGTGCAGCATGTCGGCGAACTGCGCCATGTCGCCGCCCATGCCCGAGAACGGATCCTGGGGCCGGTCGTCGTCGTCTCCGTCGCCGGGACGATTGAAGCCGAAGGGAGTGTTGCTCATCGGATCGCCCCTGGGATGCATGATGGGCTCATATCCGCAACGTTAGCCGGTCCCGGCGAGGTCGCGTACTCAAGGAAGGGGGCAGCACCGTGGCAACGGGCAAGGTTCGCCCTCGGCGTAGCAAGGCCCCGGTCGTCGCCGTCACCGGCGCCGCGTCCGGGGCGGGGCGGCTGCTGGCCGCCCGGCTCGCCGGGCGGGAAGACATCCGCAAGGTCGTCGCGATCGACGGGCAGCGCGGCGATGTGCCCGGCGTCACCTGGCGCGTCACCGACATCCGCGATCCGCTGCTGTCCGGACGGCTCTCCGACGTGGACGTGATCGTCAACCTCGACATCGAGCGGTCCCCGGACGCCGACCCGCGCGAGCGCCGCACCCACAACGTCCGCGGCGCCCAGACGGTCGTCACCGCCGCCGCGGCGGCCCGCGTCCGCCGGGTGGTGCTCGTCACCTCCGCGATGGTGTACGGGGCGGGCCCGGAGAACGAGGTTCCGCTGCGCGAGGACGCGCCGCTGCTCGCCGAGGCCAGCACCAGCATCGCCGGCGACTACCTGGAGATGGAGGAGCTGGCCGCGAACGCGCCGGTCACCCACCCCGGCCTGGAGGTGACCGTCGTCCGCCCCGCCGCGGTCGTCGGGCCCGGGATCGACACCGTCGTCACCCGCCACTTCGAGGCGCCCCGGCTGCTGTCGGTGAAGGGCAGCACGCCCGGCTGGCAGTTCTGCCACATCGAGGACCTCGCGTCCGCACTGGAGGCCGTCGTCGCCGCGGACGTGCGCGGCCCCGTCGCCGTCGGCTCCGAGGGCTGGCTCGGGCCCGACGAGGTCGCCGAGATCACCGGCAAGCGGACCATCGAGCTGCCCGCCGCCCTCACCTTCGGGATGGCGCAGCGGCTGCACCGGCTCGGCATGACCCCGGCGCCCGCCACCGACCTGCACTATGTCGCCTACCCGTGGGTCGTCGACTGCGCCCGGCTGCGCGCCGCCGGCTGGAAGCCGCTGCACGACAACGCCGCCGCGCTGCGCGCCGTCATGGCCGAGACTGCCGGACGGCACGCCGTCGTCGGCCGCCGCGTCGGCGGCAAGGAGGCCACGATGGCGACCGCCGCCGGCGCGACGGTCGCCGCGATCGGCGCCGCCGCCGCCATCCGCCGCGCCCGCAAGCGCCGCAAGTAGCCCCGCGCGACTAGACCGGCGCGACGCCGGCCCGCACTGTGGGGTGCGGGCCGGCGGGCGGCGGGGTCAGCTCGACGGTGGCGTGGCGCTCGGGGACGGTGACCCGGACGGCGACCCCGACGGAGTCGGGGACGGGCTCGGCGAGGTCTTCGGGACGGCCGCGCCCGCCGCCGCCAGCGCCGCCTGCGCGTCCTTGATCCGCTTCCAGGCGTCGCCCATGCCCGGGTAGTCACCCTTCTTCTGCGCGCTCTCGTAGTCGGTGACGGCCTTGTTCAGGTCGCCGATCGCCTTCTGCGCCGCCGCGCTCAGCTCCTGCCCGTCCGGCGGCCCGGCCGGGGTCCCCGACGCGGGCGGCGCGGACGTTTCGCCGAGGACCTGCTTCAGCGCGTCCTGCAGCGTGTCGGCCGCGGCGATGTTCTCCCGGTACCGCACCAGGACCTTGCCGAGGATCGGGTACGGCTGCTGCTCGGCGCCGCCCGCCGCCTTCGTGTACATCGGCTCGACGTACAGCAGGTCGCCGCCGAACGGGATCGTCAGCAGGTTGCCGGCCACGGTCTTGGTGCCGCCCTGCCGCAGCGCGAACAGGTCGTTCTTCACCTTCGAGTCGGTCTCGAAGGAGTTCTGCACCTGACCGGGCCCGGCCGGCTGCGCGTTGCGCGGCATCTGCAGGATCTGGATCTGCCCGTAGTCGCGTCCCGGCGTCGACCCCACCGACATGAACGCCGCCAGCTGCGGGTTGTTGCGCGGGTTGAACACCGTCGTCAGCGAGAACGACTCGGTGTCCTGGCCCGGCATCCGCAGGCTCTGGTAGTAGGGCGGCTGCCGCTTGCCCTTCACCGTCGGGTCCTGCGGGACCTCCCAGAAGCCCTCGCCGTTGTAGAACGCGGACGGGTCCGTCACGTGGTACTTGGTGAGGATCTTCCGCTGCATCTTGAACAGGTCCTGCGGGTAGCGGAAGTGGGCCTCCAGCTCCGGGGGGATCGACGAGCGCGGCTGGACGGTGTTGTCGAACACCTTCATCCACGTCTTCGTCACCGGGTCGTTCTCGTCCCACTGGTAGAGGTGCACGGTGCCGTCGTAGGCGTCCACCGTGGCCTTCACCGAGTTGCGCATGTAGTTGATGTGGTCGTTCGCCTGCCGCGCTACCGCCGACCGCGTGTCGGTGATCGTGTCGCGGGTCGCCTCCCCGAGGCTCATCTCCTCCGAGTACGGGTAGCTGCTGGACGTCGTGTAGCCGTCCAGGATCCACAGGATGCGGCCGTTCACCACCGCCGGGTACGGGTCGCCGTCGAGCGTCAGCCACGGCGCCGCCTTCTGCACCATCTCGCGCGGCGACCGGTCGTAGAGGATCTTGGCGTCCTTGTTGATCGCGCCCGACAGCAGCAGGTTCTTGTCCTGGAACTTCGCCGAGTACAGCAGCTTGCGGAAGAACGAGTCGACGCGGACGCCGCCCTGCCCGTCATAGGTGCTGCTCTGCTGCCCCGACGCGCTGTTGTCCGGGTAGTTCAGCTCCTTCTGGCCCTGCCCGCCGACCACCGAGTACGCCGGCGAGCGCTCCCCGAAGTAGATCTCCGGCTGCGCCACCTTGATCTTCTGGTTCTGGGACGCCGGCATGTCGCGGGTGATGAAGTCCGGCTCCCGGGAGTCGAACCGGTCGCCGTAGGCCGACACGAAGCCGTAGCCGTGCGTGTAGACCATGTGGTCCTTGACCCAGCTGCGCTGCCCCGCCGGGGCCCCCGACAGCTCGCGGAGCGCGACGACCGTGTCGACGAGCCTGCCGTCCACCTGGTAGCGGTCGACGTCGAGGGTGTCGGGGAACTGGTAGAACGGGCGGATCCGCTGCAGCTGCTGGAACGTCTCGCCCACCACGTTCGGGTCGAGGACGCGCACGCCGCCCAGCGTGTCGGCGTCGTCCTGGAGCTGCTTCTCGTCCGTCACGGGCTGCGTGCCGTACGGGACGACCTTCGCGGAGTCCACCCCGTACGCCTGACGGGTGAACTTGATGTTGCGCTGGATGTACTGGCGCTCCTTGGCCAGCTCGTCCGGCTTCACCTGGAACTGCTGGATCAGCAGCGGGTACACCCCGCCCAGCAGGATCGCCGACAGCACCAGCAGCGTGAACCCGACGCCCGGCAGCATCATGCCGCGCCGCAGCAGGTTGCTGAAGAACATCGCCGCGCACAGCAGCGCGATGACGAACAGGATCGTCTTCGCGGGCAGCAGCGCGTTGACGTCCGTATAGGACGCGCCGGTCGCCACCCCGCGTTCCGAATGCACCAGGCCGTACCGGTCGAACCAGTACGCGACCGCCTTCAGCAGGATGAACACGCCGAACAGCACGGACAGGTGCGCCCGCGCCGGCGGGCTCGCCTTGTCGCCCGGCCCCTGCAGCCGCAGCCCGCCGTACAGGTAGTGCACCATCACCGCGGCGAGGATCGACAGGATCACCGTGGCGAAGACCACACCGATGACGAGCCGCAGGAACGGGTACGTGAAGACGTAGAACGACACGTCCTTGTGGAACTGGGGGTCCTCGACGCCGAACGGCGTCCGGTTCAGGAACGCCAGCCACACCGGCCACTGGCCCGCCACCGACGACCCGGTCAGGACGCCGAGCAGGCCCAGCAGCACGCCCGAGATCAGCCGGCGCCGCGGGTCGATCACCGCGCGGTACCGCTCCAGGCCCTGCTGCTCCACCGACAGCGGCCGGTAGGCCGGGCGCAGCCGGTAGGCGACCAGCACGTTCGCGCCCACCACCAGCGTCATCAGCAGGCCCGCCCCGAAGAACAGGACGGTCTTCGCCTGCAGCTGCGTCGTGTACACCGACGAGAAACCGATGGACCGGTACCACAGCAGGTCCGTGTACACCGCCGTGAAGGCGAGGAAGACGACCAGCAGCACGGCCAGCGTCACCAGGACCGGCAGGAGCAGCCGCGTCCGTCCGGTACCGAGCCGGCGCCCGAAAGCGGGAGTCCGGAAGGTCAAGTCGGGCCCTCCGATCAGAGGTCTCGCTCACCGGCCGCCCGCCGGTGCTGTAGATGCAACTTACCGACTGTCGCAAGGGTTCCGGCATTTCCGGGTCCCGATTGGGGGAAAGATGGCCCCGTGAGTCTTCTGGAAGAAGTCGTGCTGGACCTCGAACGTCACTCGGCCCAGGAGGGCTGGGACAGCGCGCCGCGCCTCTACGCCCTCGTCCGCAGCACCGAGCTCCGCCGTGCCGAACCCGACCTCGCCGACCAGCTCGGCCTGCCCCCCGACACCGACACCCTCGCCGCCCTCGAACAGCCCGCGCTGCCCGACCGGGACGCCGTCGAGGACGCCCTCGCCTCCATCGCCTGGCCCGAAGCCGTCGAAGGCTGCGCCCTGATCATGGAGCGCGTCGTCCTGCCGCCCGAGGCCGAGGAGGAGATCCCGGAGGACGAGGCCGAGGCCGCCGCGTTCGCCGCGTCCCACCCCAAGCGCGAGGACGTGCGCATGGTCGTCGGCGTCCTGCGCGACGGCGCCCGGCACTCCGCCCTCCGGCTGCGCCGCCACGACAGCGACGACGAGGTCCTCGCCGGGCCCGACCTCGTCCCCGCCCTCGCCGAGGCCCTCGCCGCCACCTTCGAACCCGACGAGCCCGGCGCCCGCGCGGAGTAGGGCGCGTCCGGCGAGGTAGCCTGCGGACGTGAGCCAAAGCGCTGCGGGCGGGGACGTCATCCGGCTGATCGGCGTCCGCGAGACGCCCCTGTCCATCGACGAGGTGTACAGCGCCGTCGGCGCCCGCGGCGCCGGCGGCATCGCCGTCTTCACCGGCACCGTCCGCGACCACGACCACGCCCGCGCCGTCACCGGCCTGTCCTACAGCGCCCACCCCACCGTCGAACGCGAACTCCGCGCCGTCATGGAGAAGGTCGCCGCCGACCTACCCGTCCTCGGCCTCGCCGCCCTGCACCGCGTCGGCGACCTCGAGATCGGCGACATCGCCGTCGTCGTCGCCGCGTCCAGCGCCCACCGCGCCGAGGCGTTCGCCGCCTGCCGGCGGCTCATCGACGACCTCAAGGCGAACGTCCCCATCTGGAAGCACCAGACCTTCGCCGACGGGGACGACGAGTGGGTCGGCGCCTGCTGAACCCCCCGACGGCATAGAGTTTCCGGCATGTCTCGTCGTGCCACCACGCTCACCGTCGCGAGCGTGCTCGTCCTCGTGCTCGCCGTCATCGGCTCCATGATGCGCGTCCCCTACGTCGCGCTCATGCCCGGACCCACGAGCAACACCCTCGGCACGAACGACAAAGGCCAGCCGCTCATCCGCATCGACGGCCGCAAAACCTACCCCGACCAGGGGCACCTCAACTTCACCACCGTGACCTACCGCGGCGGGCCCGGCGGACGCATCGACCTCTTCACCGCCCTGCGCGGCTGGCTCGACGGGGACACCGCCATCGTCCCCGAAGAGACGATCTTCCCCAAGAACGAGACGCCGAAAGAGGTCGACCAGGAGAACACCCGGGCGATGCAGGACTCCCAGCAGAACGCCGAAGCCGCCGCCCTCCACCAGCTCGGCATCCCCGTCACCACCCGCGTCGTCGTCGAAGGCGTCCAGAAGGGACGCCCCGCCGACGGCGTCCTCAAGCCCGGCGACGAGATCACCGCGCTCGACGGCGCCAAGGTCACCAGCGTCTCCCAGGTCACCGGCGCCATGGCCAAGGCCAAGATCGGCGACACCGCCACGCTGACCTACCGGCGCGACGGCAAGGAGCAGAAGGCCGCCCTCAAGACCGTCGCCGACCCCTCCGGGAAGCGCGCCGTCGTCGGCATAGTCCTCTCCGACCAGTACAAGTTCCCCTTCAAGATCGACATCAGCATCGGCGACATCGGCGGCCCCTCCGCCGGCCTCATGTTCTCCCTCGCCATCTACGACAAACTCACCCCCGGCCCCCTCACCCAGGGCAAGTTCATCGCCGGCACCGGCACCATCACCCCCGAAGGCGAAGTCGGCCCCATCGGCGGCATCCAGCAGAAGATGATCGCCGCCCGCCAGGCCGGCGCCACCGTCTTCCTCACCCCCAAGGACAACTGCGCCGACGCCCTCTCCGCCCGCCCCGACGGCCTCCGCCTCGTCCGCGCCGACACCCTCCACGGCAGCATCCAGGCCATCGACGCCCTCAACACCGGCAAAGGCGACATCCCCGCCTGCACCAAATAACGCCGCCGTCCCAACCACTCCCCGCCATGCCATAGACTTAAGACATCACCGCGGGGTGGAGCAGTTCGGTAGCTCGCTGGGCTCATAACCCAGAGGTCGCAGGTTCAAATCCTGCCCCCGCTACGGGTCCTGGGTCCCCTTTGGTCGCCGCTTTGCGGCTTTCCGAGGGGGCCCTTCGCATTTTGCCGGGGGACGATCCCCCGGAGCCCCCTGTGCCGCCACCATCCCCCGCCCGCCCACCCCCGGGGCTCCGCCCCTGGCCCCCGGTGACGCTTTGGTTTGCGGTTTCGTTCTCTTCGGTTTGGTCTGCCCTGGTTGGGCCCTTATCCCCCTTTTCGGGGGTGGTCTTTTGGGCGGGGGGTGTGGTTAGGATCACGACTGTTGGGGCTTACCTGCGGTTTTGTGGTTGGGGGGCGGTCTTGTCCGACTCTGTGGTTCGTGCTCGTCAGCACTCCTTGGGGGACCTGCTGCATCGGACGGCGCGGCGGTATCCGGAGAAGCTCGCCGTCGTCAGTGGGGAACTGCGGGTCACGTACGCCGAGTTCGACGTCGCGGTCAACCGGGCCGCGCACGCGCTCGCGGCGCGCGGGGTCGGCAAGGGGGACCGGGTCGCGCTGCTCAGCCACAACTGCTGGCAGTACGCGGTGGTCGCGTTCGCCACGGCGAAGCTCGGTGTGGTGCTCGTGCCCGTCAACTTCATGCTCAACGCCGAGGAGATCGCCTACATCGTCGAGCACTCGGGGGCGTCCGGGATCATCGCGGAGGACGCGCTGGCGCCCACCGCGGAGAAGGCGCTCGCCATCGCCGGGGTCGAGGGCGGTGTGCGCGGGTGGATCCCGCTGTCGGGCGCCCCGGCGGGGGACGGGTGGGAGGACGTCGACTCCTGGTGGCGTGACGGGCCTGCCGACGCGCCCGACGTTCTGGTGGCGGACGATGATCCGCTGCGGCTCATGTACACGTCGGGGACCGAGTCGCGGCCCAAGGGCGTGATGCTGTCCAGCCGGTCGCTGATCAGCCAGTACGTCAGCTGCATCGTCGACGGGGAGATGAGCGCCGACGACGTCGAGGTGCACACGCTGCCGATGTACCACTGCGCGCAGCTCGACTGCTTCTTCTCGGTCGACGTCTACCTCGGTGCCACCAGCATCATCCTGCCGTCGCCGGACCCGGGCGTGCTGCTGGAGACGATCGAGCGGGAGAAGGTCACCAAGCTGTTCTGCCCGCCTACCGTGTGGATCTCGCTGCTGCGGCACCCCGAGTTCGACACGCGGGATCTTTCGAGTCTGCGCAAGGGGTACTACGGAGCCTCTCCGATGCCGGTCGAGGTGCTTCGGGAACTGCTGCGGCGGCTGCCCGACGTGCGGCTGTGGAACTTCTACGGGCAGACGGAGATGGCGCCGCTCGCGACCATCTTGCGTCCCGGCGAGCAGTTGGAGCGGGCCGGCAGCGCTGGGCGCGCGTCCATCAACGTCGAGACCATGCTCGTTGACGACGACGGGAAGCCCGTGGGGGTCGGGGAGATCGGCGAGATCGTCCACCGGAGCCCGCACGCGGCCCTGGGGTACTACCGGGATCCGGAGAAGACCGCCGAGGCCTTCCGCGGTGGATGGTTCCACTCCGGTGATCTCGGGGTGATGACCGAGGACGGGTACCTGTCCGTCGTCGACCGGAAGAAGGACATGATCAAGACGGGTGGCGAGAACGTCGCCAGCCGGGAGGTCGAGGAGGCCGTCTACGAGCTGGACGGCGTCGCCGAGGTCGCCGTCTTCGGCATCAGCCACCCGCACTGGATCGAGGCCGTCACCGCGGTCGTCGTGGCCAAGCCGGGTGCGGAGTTGAGTGTCGACGATGTTCATGCGCATGCGCGTGAACGGCTCGCTCCTTACAAGCGGCCCAAGTATGTCGTTGTTGTCGACTCGCTGCCCAAGAATCCGAGCGGCAAGATTTTGAAGCGCGAGCTGCGCGAACGGCACGCCGGGCTGGCGGACGGTTAGGGGCCCTCCTGCTTCAGGTGGGGGGCCAGCGTTAGGGCCAGGTGGAGGGTCAGGCGGTCTTGGCCGTTGGTGAGGGTCAGGGCCGTCAGGTCCTCTATGCGGCGCAGGCGGTGGTAGAGGGTCTGGCGGTGGATGTTCAGGGCTTTTGCCGTTTGCTGGACGTTGCCTGCTCGGTCCAGATAGGTGCGGGCCGTTTCGGTGAGGTCCGGGTGTTCTAGTAGGGCGTTCGTGCCCGGGGTTTGAGTCGTTTGGGTCAGGGCCTCGTCGCCTGCCGTGCGGAGGAGGCGGAGGGCGCCCAGGGTCGTCCAGTCACGGGAATCGCCGGGGGCGGCCGTGCGGGCCGCTACGCGGGCGCGGAGCCAGCCTTCATGGACGTCCTCCAGGGTCGGGCACGGGGAGTACACCCCGGTCTGGACGGGGGCGTTGCGCTCCTCCAGGAGGCGGCGGGCCCTGTCGATCGTTGTGGTCGTGGGTGTCGAGGTCGGGATGACCAGGACGTGGTCGCGCTGCCAGACGGTCGTCAGCACGGAGTGCGGCAGCTGCCAGGGGTTCAGCGGTTCCGGGGACGGGGTGCGCAGGACGGCCACGGTGAGGGGCTGGTCGGGGGCCGCGGCCTCCGCCAGGTCGTGGGCCGCCTGCGTGCGGGTGTCCGGGTGGGTGGACAGGAGGTCGGCGACCTTCCAGGTCAGGTCGTCGCGTTCCCTGGCCTGGCGGGCCATGAGGAGGGCCGCCCGTTCGCAGAGGGGCATGGCCCTGGTCGCCTGGGGGCCGGTGATGCGCTCCTGGTCGTCCAGGAGCCAGAGGTAGCCGTAGGTCACGTTGTTCCAGCGGACCGGGAGGCAGAGGCGGCCCAACTGGCCGAGGGACGTGTCGGCGGGAATGCGGACGGGGCCGGTGGCGCGGGCGATCCCGTGGCGTTCGAAGCGGGCGCGGACGGCCTCGGACGCGCGGCGGTGCAGGATCGAGTCCATCCGGACGGGGTCGATGGTGTCGCCGTGAGCGGCGTAGGCGACGAGGTGGAAGTCGCGGTCCTCCAGCGTGGCGGGGGCGCGCAGGAGGTCGGCCGCCTGTTCCACGATGTCCTGGAGATCGGGAGCCATGCGCCCTCCCTTCATACGTTTGTATGAAGTCTACCCGGAGTGAAAGTGGCATCTGGCTGTAGGGGGACGGGGGCGGCGCTTCTAACGTTCGAGGTGTTCCTCGACGTTGGAGGCTCCCATGCTCGATGCCCTTCTGCTCGCCGCCGGCCGCAGCGAACGGATGCGCGGTCTCGTCACGTCCCTGCCCCTGACCAGGAGTGTCGTCGACCGGTTCGTGGCCGGGGACGACCTCGAGGCGGCGGTCGGGGCGGTGCGGGAGCTGGCGGGCGCGGGCCTCAGCGTCACGCTCGACCACCTGGGGGAGCACACCCGGGACGCCGCGCAGGCGGAGGCGACCCGGGACGCCTATCTGCGCATGTTCGCGGCCCTTGAGGGGTGCGGGCTCGCGGACGGCGCCGACGCCTCGGTGAAGCTGTCCGCGCTCGGGCAGGCGCTGCCGGGCGAGCTCGCGGTGGATCACGCCCGGGAGATCTGTGCCGCGGCGGGGGCGGTCGGGATGACCGTCACGCTCGACATGGAGGACCACACGACCGTCGACTCCACGCTCGACACTCTTGGGAAGCTGCGGAGCGACTTTCCTTGGGTGGGTGTCGCCGTCCAAGCGATGCTGCGGCGCAGCGAGGGGGATCTGCGGGACCTCGTGGGGGAGGGGTCGCGGGTCCGGCTGGTCAAGGGGGCCTACGCCGAGCCCGGTTCCGTCGCGTTCCAGGGGCGGCACGAGGTCGACCGCGCCTACGTCCGGGCGCTGCGGACGCTGATGGAGGGCGACGGCTACCCGATGGTCGCCAGCCATGACCCGCGCATCATCGAGATCGCGCTCGCGCTGGCCGCCGAGCGCGCCCCGTCGTCCTATGAGTTCCAGATGCTCTACGGGATCCGGGCCGCCGAGCAGCGGCGGCTCGCCCAGGCCCACCGGATGCGCGTCTACGTCCCCTACGGGGGCGACTGGTACGGGTACTTCATGCGGCGCCTGGCCGAACGTCCCGCCAACCTCGCGTTCTTTCTCCGTTCGTTCGTCTCCCGCTAAGGAGGGGCCCTTTCCATGGACGCCGTGACCAACGTTCCGATGCCGGTGAACGAGCCGGTGCACGGGTATGCGCCGGGCAGTGCCGAGCGGGCCCGGCTGGAGGCGCGGCTCGCCGAGCTGACCGCCGAGGCGCCGGTCGACCTGCCCATGACGATCGGCGGTGAGCGGCGGCTCGGCGCCGGCGCCAAGGTCGCCGTCGTCCAGCCGCACCGGCACGCGTCGGTGCTCGGGACGTTCGGCACCGCGACGCAGGGCGACGCGCGGGACGCGATCGGCGCGGCGCTCGCGGCCGCGCCGGCGTGGCGGGCGCTGTCCTTCGACGACCGGGCCGCGATCTTCCTGCGCGCCGCCGACCTGCTCGCCGGGCCGTGGCGGGAGACGCTGGTCGCCGCGACGATGCTCGGGCAGTCCAAGACCGTCCAGCAGGCGGAGATCGACAGCCCCTGCGAGCTGGTCGACTTCTGGCGGTTCAACGTCCACTTCGCGCGGCGGATCCTCGCCGAGCAGCCGATCAGCGGCCCCGGGGTGTGGAACCGGTCCGACCACCGGCCGCTGGAGGGGTTCGTCTACGCGATCACCCCGTTCAACTTCACCGCGATCGCCGCGAACCTGCCGACCGCGCCCGCGCTCATGGGCAACGTGGTCGTGTGGAAGCCGTCCCCGACGCAGACGTACTCGGCCGTGCTGCTGATGCGGCTGCTGGAGGAGGCGGGGCTGCCCGCCGGTGTCATCAACCTGGTGACCGGGGACGGAGCCGCGGTGTCGGACGTCGCGCTCGGGCACCCCGAACTGGCCGGGATCCACTTCACCGGGTCCACGGCGACGTTCCGGCACCTGTGGAAGACGGTCGGGAACAACATCGAGAAGTTCCGGAGCTACCCGCGGATCGTGGGGGAGACCGGTGGGAAGGACTTCGTCGTCGCCCACCCGTCGGCCGATCCGGCGGTGCTCAAGACCGCGCTCGTGCGGGGCGCGTTCGAGTACCAGGGGCAGAAGTGCTCCGCGGCCTCCCGGGCGTACATCCCGCGGTCGATCTGGGACGGCGGGTTCAAGGACGAACTGGCCGCCGAGGTCGACGGGTTGACGATGGGGGACGTCGCCGACCTGTCCCACTTCATGGGCGCGGTGATCGACGAGCGGGCGTTCGCGAAGAACAAGGCGGCGATCGACCGGGCCCGCGACGACGGCGATGTCGAGATCGTCGCCGGCGGGACCTACGACGACTCGGTCGGGTACTTCGTCCGGCCGACCGTGCTCGTCTCCGCCGACCCGGAGAACGAGATCTTCCGGACCGAGTACTTCGGGCCGGTCCTCGGCGTCCACGTCTACGAGGACGACCGGTACGAGGAGATGCTCGCCCAGATGGAATCGGTCGCCGACTACGCGCTCACCGGCGCCGTCATCGCCGGCGACCGGGCCGCCGCCGCGCACACCGCCGAAGTCCTGCGCTACGCGGCCGGCAACTTCTACATCAACGACAAGCCGACCGGGGCCGTGGTGGGCCAGCAGCCGTTCGGCGGCGCGCGGGCGTCCGGCACCAACGACAAGGCAGGATCCGTCTTCAACCTGCTGCGGTGGACCTCGCCGCGGTCGATCAAGGAGACGTTCGTCCCGCCGACCGACTACCGGTACCCGCACATGGGCTAGTTTCCGATCCCGATGCCCGTCGCCGGGAGCGAGACCCAGCCGCGGGTGAACGGGGACGAGATCCGTTCGGATGCCTCCAGGTCCACGCCGACATGCGGGTGGGCCTGGAGGAGTTCCTCCAGCGCGACGCGCGCCTGCAGTTTGGCCAGATGCGAGCCGATGCAGAAATGGACGCCGCTGGAGAAGCCGAGGTGGCGCGGGATCTCCCGGGTGACGTCGAGTTCGCGGGCGGACGGGCCGAATTCGCGTTCGTCCCGGTTCGCCGAGCCGAACAGCATCATCACCTTCTCGCCCTCGGGGATCTCCGTCCCGTGCAGGGTGACGGGGCGCGTGGTCGTTCTGGCCAGCGCCTGCACCGAACCCTCGAGGCGCAGGAACTCCATCAGTGCGTTCGGGATCAGGGACGGGGCGGCGGCGAGGCGCTCGCGCTGCGCGTGGTCGCCGTCCAGCAGCGCCACCCCGTGCGAGATCAGGTTGCCGGTCGTGTCGTTGCCGCCCGCCACCATGACGAAGCAGAACCCGAGGATGTCCCAGTCGGCGAGGCGCTCCCCGTCCACCTCGGCGGCCGCCAGCGCGCTGATCAGGTCGTCGGACGGGGCGGCGCGGCGCGCGGCGATCACGTCGGAGAAGTAGGCGAACATCTCCGCGACGGCCGCGGCCGCGTCCTTGCGCAGCGACGTCAGGCCGAACCCCTCGTCCTGCAGCGTCGTCAGCGCCGACACCCACGGGTCGAACCGCGCACGATCCGACTCCGGGACGCCGAGCAGGTGGGCCAGCGCGAAGGTCGGCAGCGGGGAGGAGAAGTCGCGGTGCAGGTCAGGGGTCTCGCCGTCCGCCGCCTTGCGCTCCATCAAAGTGATCCGGGAGCGGACGAAATCGCGCAGCAGGTCTTCGAGGGCGGCGGTCCTGCGCGGCGTGAAACCGTGGCTGATCAGCCGCCGCAGGACGGTGTGGCGCGGCGGATCCAGCATCACGATCGTCGGAGCCAGGCCCAGCGTGCCGATCTCGTCCGGATAGAACGTCAGGCCCTGCGCGGACGAGAACGTCTCCGCGTCCCGTGTCGCCGCCCAGATGTCGTCGAAGCGGGAGAGCGCCCAGAACGGCGGATCGTCGTGGTGGTGGACGGGATCCTCGTCCCGCAGGCGCTGGTACGCGGGATAGGGATCGGCCTGGAATCCGGGATCGAACGGGTCGTAGACGTCCGCCATGGCACGGCCTCCGCGGGTTGTAACAGCCGTCGTTATTAACGCCTCCTGTTAGTATCATCGGCGTGCCGAAAGACGCAAGAGCCACCCGAGAAGCGCTCATCCGCGCCGGCGCCCACCACTTCGCCGCCCACGGCATCGACGCCGCCCGCACCCGCGACATCGTCGCCGACGCGGGCCAGGGCAACGACTCCGCCATCACCTACCACTTCCGCTCCCGCGCCGGACTCCTCAACGCCGTCCTCCGCGCCGGCATCACCCGCATGGAACCCGCCCGCGAAACCGCCCTCCCCGGCCTCCACCCCCGGGACCTCCCCGCCATCGTCGCCGCCATCGTCACACCCACCGCCGACGAACTCCGCACCGCACAAGGCCGCGACTTCCTCCGCATCACCGCCCAACTCGCCGGACGCGCCGGAATCCGCGACCGGCACCTCCCGCCCCTCCTCCACGGCACCGCACTCCAACGCCAACTCGAACTCCTCCACACCGCCTGCCGCACGACCCTCCCCGAACCCCTCGCCCTGGAACGCATCTCCCTCCACATCGCCTACCTCACCGCCGCCCTCGCCGACCGCGCCACCCGCACCGACAGCCCCCTCGACCACGCCGCCTTCACCACCGACCTCACCGCCCAACTCACCGCCGCCCTCCAAGCCCCCACACCCCGTTTGCCTAACCACCCCCCACCCAATACAGTTAAGACATCACCGCGGGGTGGAGCAGTTCGGTAGCTCGCTGGGCTCATAACCCAGAGGTCGCAGGTTCAAATCCTGCCCCCGCTACGGATCCTAGGGTCCTCTTGGTCGCAGGCTTCGCCTGCTCCCCAAGGGGGCCCTTCGCATTTCGCCCGGGGGACGATCCCCCGGAGCCCCCTGGCTCCTCCGCCACCCCCCACCCGCCCGCCCCCGGGGCTCCGCCCCTGTCCCCCCCTGGCCTGGCTACTCCTTGGGCTTGTTCAGTCTTGTTGGGGTGTCTTCTAGAGCTCTGCGGTCCCAGTTGGCTTTTTCCGCTGCTGCTTCGTATGTGCTCTGCAGGAAGTCCTTCAGGGTTTGCTCTGGGTTCCTGGCGGTTGCCACTGCTTCGTAGGGGAGCAGGAACTCGCCCATCTCCTGGTTGTAGGCCGCCTCCTTCGGGGTTACCGGGTGGTCGCGGAAGCCTGGTGGTTCCGGGTAGGCGTAGGAGTAGAAGGCTCCCTCCTCGCCTCCGCCCGGCCAGAAGCCGGCGCTCGACAGCTCGCCGGAGTAGCCCTCCACCATCACCCAGTCCGGGCAGTTCGGGGCGCCGCCGGGGTGCGGCGGGGCTGGACGGCCCGAGAACCTCGTGCAGGCCAGGTCCATCGCGCCCCAGAAGAAGTGCACCGGGCTCACCTTGCCGGTGAAGTGGGAGCGGAACTCGCCCAGGAGCCGGTCCGCCTGGAGGAGCTGGCGCCAGAACAGGTGGACGGCGTCCGGATCGTAGGAGGCGTTCTGGTGGTCTTCGGCGAACGGGATCGCCGTGGCCACCTCGTTCGGACTCGCCTGGATCGGCGCCTCGATCGCCAGCTCGTCCAGCGCGGCCATGGTCTCGGCGTAGAAGTCGGCGACCGACTTGGGCTCCAAGGGCACCGTGCGGGACCCGCCGTCGCTGCTCCTGAGGCGGAGCCGGTGCTCGACGAAGTCGAACTCGAGGTCGAAGGCGCCGTCCCGGTAGGGGACGGCGGAGGTCGTCAGCCCCCTCGGCGTCACGTACAGGGTCACCTGCCACCAGTGGTTCAGCAGCGGCGCGTGGGCCATCCGGATCTTGCCGACGATCTGCGTCCACATGTGCAGGGTTTCGCGTGTCGCCGTCCAGTCTGCGAGCTTCAATCGCGGCCAGTCGTTCTTTCGCTCGGTCATCACACCGACTTACCCCGAACGGGCCCCGTCAGCACCCGCTCCGGGGTGCGGGGCGGGGGCGCATACGCTGGGGGGATGCGCAATCTTGTGGGCGGGGTCGTGGACGTCTGCTGCGTGCTCGTCTTCGTGGCGATCGGGCGGGCCTCTCACGAGGAGGCCGCCAGTCTGAGCGGGTACGCCACCACCGCCTGGCCGTTCCTGGTGGGGCTCGCGGTCGGATGGGGCGCCCTGCGGGCGTGGCGGCGGGCCGACGCGCTGGTGCCCGTGGGCGTCGGCGTCTGGCTCTGTGCCGCGGGGGTGGGGATGCTGCTCCGGGTTGTTTCCGGGCAGGGGACTGCTTTTGCTTTCGTGATCGTGGCGTT
The DNA here is from genome assembly GCF_040643275.1 of Spirillospora sp. NPDC047418. NCBI lineage: Bacteria > Bacillati > Actinomycetota > Actinomycetes > Streptosporangiales > Thermomonosporaceae > Spirillospora > Spirillospora sp. NPDC047418. The sequence goes on along the minus strand of NZ_JBEYTW010000006.1, from coordinate 54,713 downwards.
CTTGTTCCTCGGCGGGACGCTGCTCGGGTGGCGGGCCCTGGCCCGAGTCGCGGGTGGGCGGGCCCTGTCGGCCTCCGCCAAGTGACCGCCTGGTCTCTTTGACTGATCGAACCGGTTGACGGCGGGCGCGCGGTCCTGGTGAAGTTACCCGCGAGTCACGTGGGTGACCGTGATCATGTTGAAGGGGAACACCGATGGCATCTGCGCTGCGCGCATGGCTGGAGACGCCGAACACCGCACGTGGCGTGCACCTGGCGGCCGACGACGGCGGCTGGGAGTACCGCGACTACGGTGCGCTGGCCGCCGCCGCGCGGCGCACCGCCGGGGCGCTCATCGAGGAGGGCGTCCGGCCGGGGGACGTCGTGTGCCTCATCCTGCCCACGGACTTCACCTGCATCGAGACCTACTTCGGGGTGTGGGCGGCCGGGGCGACCGTCTGCCTGATCACGCCGCCGCTGTTCCAGGACGGCGACGACTACGTCGCGCACGTCGCGGCGATCCTGCGGCAGGCGTCGCCGGTGCTCGTGGTCGCGTCCAAGGACCTCGCCGAGTACGCGGGACGGGCCATGGACCAGGCCGGGCTCAGCGGCGAGCCGTGGCAGCCGCAGCAGGGCGAGGAGGCGGACGTGCGGCCGGCCGGGGAACTGGCGCTGCTGCAGTTCACGTCCGGGTCCAGCGGCGCCCCGCGCGGCGTCATGGTCACCTGGGAGAACCTGGAGGCCAACAGCGACCTGATCGCGCGCATGTCCGGGTACGAGGACGGCGACGTGGTGGCCTCGTGGCTGCCGCTCTACCACGACATGGGGCTCATCGGGGCCTTCATCACGCCGATCGCGCGGCAGGGGACGCTGCGGCTGATGCGGCCCGACCACTTCATCCGCGACCCCGCACGCTGGATCCGGTGCTTCGCGGAGGCCCGCCACACGGCGGCGCCGCCGTTCGCCTACGCGTACTGCGCGCGGCGGGTCAAGCCGGAGCAGCTGGAGGGGCTCGACCTGTCGGGCTGGAAGATGGCGCTGATCGGCGCCGAGCCGATCGACCCGCACGCGCTGGAGGTGTTCGCGCAGCTCGTCGAGCCGTTCGGGTTCTCGCGGGCGACGTTCAAGCCGGCCTACGGGATGGCCGAGACCACGCTGCTGGTCACCATGGACAACGAGCGGCGCGACCCGCTGGCCGTCCGTCCCGACCCGGAGGCGCTGACGTTCGGGCAGCCCGTCCGGATCCTCGACCAGCACCGGCTCGGGCCCGAGTCGATCGGCGCCAAGGCCGGGTGGGTCGTGGGGTGCGGGACGCCTGAAAGCGATGTGCCCGTGGTGATCGTCGATGATGACGGGAACGAGCTTGCCGAGGGGCTGCTCGGGGAGATCGTCGTGGGCGGCGCGTCCGCCTGCCCCGGGTACTACGCGGGGGCCGAGGCCAAGTCGACGCGGTTCATCGACGGGAAGGTCTACACCGGGGACGCCGGGTTCTTCCACGAGGGGCAGTTGTTCGTCCTCGGGCGGATGGGCGACAGCATCAAGGTCCGCGGGCGGTCGGTGTACGTCGAGGACCTCGAATCCAAGATCGCCGAGGTGAGCGGGCTCGGGAAGGGCCGGATCGTGGTGGTCGGCGTGCCGGGCGCCGGGCAGAAGGGGCTCGCGCTGTTCGCCGAGACGCAGAGCGAGGAGTGGGTCCCCGCGGTGCGCGAGACGCTGCGGCGCCGGGTCGGCGACGACGTCGAGATCACGGTCGTCGTCGGCGCCGGGCTGATCCAGCGGACGTCCAGCGGCAAGCCCCGCCGCCGGTACATGTGGGAGCGGCTCCAGGGCGGCCACCTGGACGGGGCGCGGGTCGTCGCGTAATTGCTAAAGCCGCTGATAACAGGACACCATGGCGTTGACGCTGCGAGAGGTCGACGATGCCGTCTGTTGCCAGAACGCTGTTCCGCCTGGGCGCCCGCCTGGGATCCACCGCCCAGAACGCCCTGGAGGTCGCCCGCTTCGGGGGGTTCGACACCGGCGAGGACGCGTCCCCCTGCGAGGTCGTGACCGAGCAGCGGGTGTACCGGCTGCGGCACTACTTCCCGGAGGCGGCGGGCGGGCCGGTGATGCTGCTCGTCCCGCCGCTGATGATCACCGCGGAGGTGTACGACATCTCCTCGCGGGTCAGCGCGGTGAAGGTGCTGCACGATCTCGGGGTCGACCCGTGGGTCGTCGACTTCGGGGCGCCCGAGCGGGAACCCGGGGGACTCGAGCGGACCATCAGCGACCATGTGCTGGCGGTGAGTGACGCGGTCGACCGGATCCGGAGGGCGACGGGCAGGGACGTCCATCTCGCCGGGTACTCGCAGGGCGGCATGTTCGTCTACCAGGCGGCGGCCTGCCGGCGCAGCGAGGGCATCGCGTCGATCGTGACGTTCGGCAGCCCGTCCGACACGAGCCAGGGGCTGCCCTTCGGGCTGCCCGGCCGGCTCGCCTCGGAGGGCGTCGAGCGGATCCCCGACTGGGTGCTCGGCGGGTTCGCCGTGCCGGGGTGGGTGACGCGGCTCGGCTTCCAGGTCCTCAGCCCGGTCAAGTCCGTGCGGTCGCGGGTCGACTTCATCCTGCAACTGCACGACCGGGAACGGCTCGCGCCGCGCGAGCGGCAGCGCCGGTTCCTGGAGCGGGAGGGGTGGGTGTCGTGGCCCGGGCCCGCGCTCGCCGAGTTCCTCCGCCAGTTCATCCAGCACAACCGGATGCTCACGGGCGGGTTCGTCATCGGGGACCGGCTCGTCGCGCTCGCCGACATCACCTGCCCGGTGCTCACGTTCGTCGGCGAGGTCGACGAGATCGCCTCGCCGCCGATGGTGCGCGGCATCCGGCGGGCCGCGCCGCGCGCCCAGGTGTACGAGGCGTCGCTGCGGGCCGGGCACTTCGGGCTCGTCGTGGGCAGCCTCGCGATCGCGCAGACCTGGCCCGCCGTCGCGTCGTGGGCGCTGTGGCGGGAGGGCAAGGACGAGCTCCCGGAGATCGTCGTGCCCGTGGCCGGGGACGAGGAGGCCGCGACCGCCGACCTGCCCGGCGGACCGGCCGGCTACGGGCTGCACCTGGCGATGGGCATCGGGACGAGCGCCGCGAGGTCGGCGTTCCGGACCGCCGCGCAGGTCGTGCACGGCAGCCGGCAGCTGAGCGGGGAGGCCGCGCAGAACCTGCCGCGGCTGGCGCGGCTGGAGCGCATCCAGTCCGACACGCGGATGTCGATGGGGCTGCTCCTGGACGAGCAGGCGCGGCACCGGCCCGGCGAGGTCTTCTTCCTGTACCAGGGGCGCGCGCACACCCACGACGCGGCCAAGCGGCGCGTCGACGCCGTCGTGCGCGGGCTGATCCACATCGGTGTGCGGCGCGGTGACGCGGTCGGCGTGCTGATGGGGACCCGGCCGACCGCGCTGGCGCTCGTCGCGGCCCTCAGCCGGCTCGGCGCCGTCGCGGTGCTGCTCCGCCCCGACGGCGATCCCGCGGCGGAGGCCCGGCTCAGCCAGGTGACGCGGGTCATCGCCGATCCCGAGCACGCGGAACTCGCCGGGAGGCTCGCGGACGTCCAGGGGTACCTGCTCGGCGGGATCGGGCGCGGCGACCGCGGCTCCCTCGTGGACATGGAGCGCATCGACCCGGAGCAGGTGGAGCTGCCGGGGTGGTACCGGCCGAATCCGGGACGCGCCGGCGATCTCGCGTTCGTCGTCTTCCGGGGGGACGGGGAGCATCTGCGGGCCAGCCGGATCACCAACCGGCGGTGGGCGCTGTCGGCGTTCGGGACGGCGTCGTCGGCCGCGCTGTCCCCGTCCGACACCGTCTACAGCATCACGCCGCTGCAGCATCCGTCCGCGCTGCTGATGAGCCTCGGCGGCGCGGTCGCCGGCGGCGCCCGGCTTGCTCTTGCCAGTGCCTACGATCCGGAGACGTTCTGGGACGAGGCGCGCCGCTACGGCGTCACCGTCGCGTCCTACACGTGGACGCTGCTGCGCGACCTGGTGAACGCGCCGCCGAACCCGGCCGAGCGGCACCACGCCGTCCGGCTGTTCATCGGGTCGGGGATGCCGCGCGGCCTGTGGCGGCGGGTCGAGGACCGGTTCGCGCCCGCGCGGGTCCTGGAGTTCTACGCCTCGACGGAGGGCGAGGCGGTGCTGGTCAACCTGAGCGGCAAGAAGCCCGGCTCGCTCGGGCGGCCGCTGCCGGGCAGCGCGCACGTGCGGCTCGCCCGCTACGACCTGGAGAGCGGGCGCCTGGCCGAGGGGCCGGACGGGTTCGCGGTCCGCTGCGAGCCGGGCGAGATCGGCATGCTGCTCGCCCGCGTCCGGCTCTCGGCGATCGGTGCGGCGGCGCGCCCGGTGCGGGGCGTGTTCCGGCCCGAGGACGCCTGGACGATCACCGGGGACCTGTTCCGGCGCGACGCCGACGGCGACTACTGGCTCGTCGGGCGGGAGACCGAGCTGATCCGCACGGCGGAGGGCATCGTCCCGCCCGGCCCGATCCGGGACGCGCTCGGTGATCTCCCCTACGTCGACACCGTCGCCGTCTACGGGATCCCCGTGGGCGGCACCGAACTGGCCGCCGCGGCCGTCGGCCTGCGCGGCACCGGCACACGCTCCCGGCGGAGCCGGGCGGGAGGCGTGGGGGGTCGCCCCTCCTCGGAAGAGACGCTCAAGCCGATCGACATCTCCGAGGCGCTGCTGCGGGTGGAGCCGGGGCTGCGGCCCGCGCTCGTCCGGGTCGTGGACGAGATGCCGGTCACGACCGGCGGGCGGCTGCGGATCGCGCCGCTGCGGGACGAGGGCGTCCCCGCCGCCGGGGACGGGCCGGTCTACTACCGGGACAAGGCGGGCGCCTACCGGCCGCTCACCGAGACCGCGCGGCGGCGGCTGCTCCGCGTCCGGGCGGCCCGCGAGGCGCGCTGACCGCGCTGACGCGCAAGTCACCGCGGATAAGTCTGGACTTACGGGCGCCCGCTACGTTAGAACAAAGCAACAGATTTCGCTTATTTGTTGCACGCGTCCGGAGGGGTCATGACGAGCGTCCTCGCGCCGCCGCCGCAGGGCAGCGGCCTGAAACCGGTCCCCGGCGTGCCCGGCGTCCCGTACATCGGCAGCACGCTCGCGGTGATGCGCGACCCGATCGGGATGGCCCGCAAGCGCTACGACCAGTACGGGCCCGTCGCCTGGGGGTGGCTGCTCGGGCAGCGCACCGTCACCGTCCAGGGGCCCGAGGCGGCCCAGGCCGTCCTGGTCAACCGGGACAAGGCGTTCGCGAACGGGCCCGCCTGGAGCTACTTCATCGGCCCGTTCTTCACCCGCGGCATCATGATGCTGGACTTCGAGGAGCACCTGCACCACCGCCGCATCATGCAGGAGGCGTTCACCCGCCCGCGGCTCCAGGCGTACATGGAGGCGATGGCGCCCGGCATCGTCAAGGGCGTCGAGTCGTGGGAGCCCGGCCCCGGCTTCAAGGTGTACGACCACATCAAGAAGCTCACCCTCGACCTTGCCGTGGACGTCTTCATGGGCGTCGAGCTGGACGACGCCGAGCGCTCGCGGGTGAACGGCGCGTTCATCGACGCCGTCCGCGCGGGGACGGCCTACGTGCGGTTCCCTGTCCCCGGGCTGCGCTGGCACAAGGGGCTCCAGGCCCGCAAGGTGCTGGAGGAGTTCTTCTACCGGCACCTGCCCGCCAAGCGCCGCGACGGCGGCGACGACCTGTTCGCGGCGCTGTGCGCGGCCGAGACCGACGACGGCGAGCGGTTCACCGACGAGGACGTCGTCAACCACATGATCTTCGCGCTGATGGCGGCGCACGACACCACCACCATCACGCTGACGACGATGTCCTACTACCTGGCCAAGTACCCCGAATGGCAGGAGCGGCTGCGCGAGGAGTCCCTCGCCCTCGGCAGGCCGCAGCCCGGCTACGACGACCTCGACTCCTTCACCGGCATCGACATGGTGATGAAGGAGTCGCTGCGGATGCTGCCGCCCGTCCCGGCGCTGCCCCGCAAGGTCGTCAAGGACACCTCCGTCCTCGGCTTCCACATCCCGGCCGGCTCCCTCGTCGTCGTGCCGATGCTCAGCAATCACCACATGCCGCAGTGGTGGCCCGACCCGGACGCCTTCGACCCCGGCCGGTTCTCCCCGGAGCGCCGCGAGGACAAGGTCCACAAGTACGCGTGGGCGCCGTTCGGCGGCGGCGCGCACAAGTGCATCGGGATGTACTTCGCGGGGATGCAGGTCAAGACGATCCTGCACCAGGTGCTCCAGCGCTACCGGTGGAGCGTCCCGGCGCGCTACGAATGGCCCCTGGACACCACGTCCCTACCTTCGCCGAAGGACGGGCTCCCCGTCCGGCTGGACCGCTTGGAACCGTAATGAGCGAAGCGAACCGGGGGGCGCGGGGGGTCGCCCCCCCACATAAGGAGCAGCCATGAGCAAGGTCATCGCCATCACCGGGGCCGCGCGGGGGATCGGGCTAGCCACGGCCCGCGCGCTGAAGGCGAAGGGCGCGACCGTCGTCATCGGCGACATCGACGAGGCCGCAGTCACCGAGGCCGCCGAGTCGCTGGGCGTCACCGGCCTCGTCGTGGACGTCACGTCCCGCGAGTCGTTCACCGCGTTCCTCGACCGGGTCGAAGAGGCCGCCGGGCCGCTCGACGTCCTGGTCAACAACGCCGGGATCATGCCGATCGGGCCGGTCACCGACGAGAGCGACGCCGACGCCCGCCGCTGCATCGACATCAACGTGCACGGCGTCATGCTCGGCACCAAGCTCGCCCTCGGCCGGATGCTGCCGCGCGGGTCCGGGCACATCGTCAACATCGCGTCGATCGCCGGCGTCATGTTCACCCCCGGCCTCGCCCTCTACAACGCCAGCAAGGCCGCCGTCCTCGCGTTCACCGAGGCGACCCGGCTGGAGGTGCGGGACAGGGGCGTGCACGTCGGCGCCGTCCTGCCGACGTTCACCAACACCGACCTGGTCGCCGGGACGCGCAGCCCGAAGGGGCAGAAGAACTGCGAGCCGGAGGACATCGCCGCGGCCGTCGTCGAGCTGATCGGCAGGCCGCGCCCGCAGGTGGCGGTCCCGAAAAAGCTCGGCAGGCAGGTAAGGCTGGGCGCGCTGCTCCCCGAGCGTCTGCGCCGCGCAACGACCAGCCGCCTGGGCCTGGACAAGATCTTCCTGGACTACGACCCCGACGCCCGCAAGAACTACGACGCCCGCATCCGCTCCACGAGCTGACGTTGATCTGCGGCGTGTTGTTGTTATGAGCCACTCCATAACAACAACACGCCGCAGGTCAACTTCGGTGGGGGCGGGTCTTGCGGAAGGCGCGGCGGGCTTGGGGGAGGTAGCGGGCCGACTCCGGTAGCAGCGGCCACGCCCGGTTTCCCGCCCTTACGGCTGCGGCGAACCGGCGGTAGCGGCGCTCGTCGGCGGCGGTCCAGGGCAGGTCCAGCAGATCGCGCATGCGGGGGTGCAGGCCGCCCACCGTGATGAAGCGGGCGATCGCGTTCAGCGGCGGTGAGACCGCGCGCCATAGCGGTGCCGGGACCTGCTTCGGCCTCGGCAGGCCCTTCTTGGTGTAGCCGACGCCGTACCGGGCGGTCTTGTGCGGGACGATCTCCTCGTCCAGCATCCGCTTCCAGTACACCTGGAACTCCGCCCAGTCCGCCGGCATGGCGCGGTCGCTGACCCCGTACATGCGGAACCAGGTCTTCGACTCGTCGTAGATGCGGCGCTTCTCCGCGTCGCTGAGGGGCCGGATGAACGTCTCGATCCCGTAGAGCATGGTGTCGAGGAAGGTCGCGTGCGCCCAGTAGTAGGTCTCGGGGTCGAGCGCGTGGTAGCGGGTGCCGTCCGGCATCGTCCCCTTGATGTCGCGGTGGTAGTCGCGGACCTTGCGACCCGTCTCGGCGGACCGCTCCGCGCCGTACACGGTGTCCAGGATCGGCCCGGCGGACCGCTTCACCCGTGCGAACGTCTCGGAGAAGAACACCGAGTGGTCCAGGACGCCCTGGCCCAGCGCGGGCAGCATGTTCTGCAGGACGGCGGCCCGGGGCCCGACCAGCAGCATCCGGGTGTCGCCGAAGTAGCGCCAGGTCAGCGAGCCCGGTCCGAGCGGGGCCGGGGGCTGGGTCTCGGCCTGGGTCTCGGCCTGGTCGGTCATGGGCACCGCCGCGATGAGGAGACAGAAGTACAGATCGACGATTATTGTAGCTCTGTATCGTCCGGCGCCAGGAGCCGGACGCCCCGATCCCGTTAAGGTGCTGGTCATGACCATGGATGCCACGTCCCCGGACGAGCTGCTGGCGCGGCTGGCCGCGCCGGAGGGCGGCGCCGACGACCTCGACACCCGCATCCTGGACGCGGCGCTCGCCGAGTTCGAGACCTACGGGCTGCGCCGGGTCAGCGTCGAGGACGTCGCCAAGCGGGCCGGGGTCGCGCGCACCACCATCTACCGGCGGTTCACCAACAAGGAGCAGCTGCTCCAGGCGGTGATCCTGCGGGAGTGCCACCGGTTCCTCACCGCGATCTCCGAGGCCACCGAGGGCCTGCCGTCCGCCGAGGACGCCGTGGTGGAGGGGTTCGTGGTCGGGCTGCGCAGCGCCCGCACGCACCCGCTGACGCGGCGCGTGCTGGAGAGCGAGCCGGAGGCGTTCGTCCCGCAGCTCAGCATGAACGGGGGCGCGGTGATGCTCGCCGCCCGCGACATCCTCGCCGACCGGCTGCGCCGGGCCCGCCCCGGCGGCGCCGAGGACCACAACACGGTCGCCGAGGTGCTGCTGCGGCTCGCGGTGTCGCTGCTGCTCGTCCCCGGCGGCGGGCTCGCGCTGGACGGGGACGACGCCGTCCGCGCGTTCGCCCGCGGCTACCTCACCCGCATGCTCCACCCCGCTCCGCGCACCGGGGGATGAGCGGCATTCCGCCGGGCGCGTCCGTCCCGTACGCTCCGGTTTGTCGAATTTCGTTCTAGAACCGGAGGCGCGGCATGGAGGCGGTCGTCCAGACGTCCCACGGGAAGGTGCGCGGCAGGGCACGGGACGGCGTCACCGCCTTCCTCGGCGTCCCCTACGCCGCGCCCCCGTTCGGCCCGAACCGCTTCCGGGCACCGCGCCCGCCCGAGCCGTGGGACGGCGTCCGCGACGCCTTCGAGTACGGGCCGACCGCGCCCAAGCCCGGCTATCCCAGGCCGTACGACATGCTGCTGCCCGAGCCCACGACCCCCGGCGAGGACTGCCTCAACCTCAACGTCTGGACGCCCGAGCCCGGCGGGGCGGGGCTGCCCGTCATGGTGTGGATCCACGGCGGCGCGTTCCGGAACGGGTCCGGGGCCGTGCCCGTCTACGACGGGCACAACTTCGCCCGCGACGGCGTCGTCTGCGTGACGATCAACTACCGGCTCGGCGTCGAGGGCTTCGCGAACCTGCCCGGCGCCCCGTGCAACCGCGGGCTGCTCGACCAGATCGCCGCGCTGGAATGGGTCCGCGACAACATCGCCGGGTTCGGCGGCGACCCGGGCAACGTCACCGTCTTCGGCGAGTCCGCGGGCGGGATGAGCGTCACCACCCTCGTGTCCCTCGACCTCGGGCTGTTCCGGCGCGCGATCGCGCAGAGCGGCGCCGGGCACATCGCGCAGGACCCGGACGACGCCCTGCTCGTCACCAAGGAGATGGCCGCGCGGCTCGGCATCGAGCCGACCGCGGCGGCGTTCGCCGCGCTCGACCCGGCCGCGATCCTGCCCGCGCAGGCGTCCGTCGCCGCCGAGGTCACGATGGTTCCGGACCCGGGCCGCTGGGGCGCCACCACGGCCGCGGGCGGCATGTCCCTCACCCCGGTCCTGGACGGCGAGCTGCTCGCCCGCCGCCCGCAGGACGCCATCGCCGCCGGCGCCGGCCGCGACGTCGACCTCCTCACCGGCTACACCTCCGAGGAGTTCCGGTTCTTCCTGATGCCGACCGGTCTCGCGGCCCAGCTCACCCACGAGATCGTGGGCATGGTCACCGCCGGGATGGGCGTCCCGGCCGGGCTGCCCGCCGCCTACCGCGACCGCCACCCGGACATGACGGCCGGCGAGCTGATGGCGACGATCATCACCGACCACCTGTTCCGGATCCCCGCGAACCGCGCCGCCGCCGGGCACGCCGCGTCCGGCGGGCGCACCTGGATGTACGAGTTCGCCTGGCGGTCGCCGAACCACGGCCTCGGCGCCTGCCACGCGCTGGAGCTGGGGTTCGTCTTCGACAACCTGACCGCCGAGCCGGACGGGCTGACCGGGCCGAACCCGCCGCAGGCGCTCGCCGACCGGATGCACCGCCACTGGGTCGGCTTCGCCGCCACCGGCGACCCCGGCTGGGAGCGCTTCGACCCGTCCACGCGGGCGGTGCGGATGTTCGACGGGCCGGGCGACGCGACCGTCACCGACCCGCGCGGCGACGTCCGCAAGCTCTGGGACTGAGCGCCGCCTAGAGCCGCCCGAACCTAGAGCCGCCCGGCCACGTGCTCGGCGATGGCCAGGGAGGACGTCGCCGCCGGGGACGGGGCGTTGCGGACGGTCACGACCGGGCCGACGCGCCCGATGCGGAAGTCGTCGACCAGCGAGCCGTCGGGGTCCACCGCCTGCGCGCGGACCCCGGCGGGCGCCGCGACGACGTCCGCCGCCGTCAGCTCCGGGACGAAGCCGCGCGCCTCGGCGACGAACGCCCGCTTGACCGCCGACCCGTACAGCTCCTTCGCGCCCGTGCGCCAGTGCCGCCGCGCCAGCCGCCGGAAGCCGGGCCAGCGGACCGTCTCCCACACGTCGGCCGGCCGGACGTCGCGCCGCCGGTACCCCTCCCTGGCCAGCGCCAGGACGGCGTTCGGGCCGACGTCCACGCCGCCGTCCACGCGGCGCGTGAAGTGCACGCCGAGGAACGGGTAGCGGGGGTCGGGCACGGGGTAGATGAGGCCGCGGACCAGCTCGGTCCGGGACGGGACGAGCCGGTAGTACTCGCCCCGGAACGGGATGATCGCCGGTGCCGGTGAGTCGCCGGCCAGCCGCGCCACCCGGTCCGACTGGAGCCCGGCGCACACGACGAGCCGGTCGAACACCAGCTCCTCCTGCGGGGACGCGACCGTGACACGGTCACCGGCCCGCCCGAGGCGGACGACCTCGAAGCCGAGCCTGACCCGGCCGCCGCCCTCGGCGACGTCGTCGGCGAACGCGCGGGCGACCGCCGGGAAGTCGACGATCGCGGTGGTGGGGGAGTGCAGCGCCGCCACCCCGGCGGCGTGCGGCTCGATCTCCCGCAGCCCGCCGCCGGTCAGGCGCCGCAGCCCCGGAACCCCGTTGGCCGCCGCGCGCCGCTCGATCTCGTCCAGGGCGGCCAGTTCGGACGCGTCACGGGCGACGACGACCTTGCCGCACTCCTCGTAGGGAAGCTTCCGGTCGGTGCAGTACTCCTTGAGCAGGCCGATCCCGCGCCTGCACAGCGTCGCCTTCAGCGAGCCCGGGGCGTAGTACAGGCCCGCGTGCGCGACGCCGCTGTTGCGGCCCGTCTGATGGGCCGCGACACGGTCCTCCTTGTCGAGGACCGTGACCTCCACGTCAGGGCGCGTCCGCGTCAGCCGGCGCGCGATCGCCAGCCCGAGAATCCCCGCGCCGACGACCCCGACCCTCGTCTCCGCCACACCCGCACCCTAGCGGTGCGCCGCGGTCAGCTCCCCAGGCGCTTGCGCCCCTGCGACCGCACCCGCTTGCGCTGGGACGGGTCGAGCATCATGTACCCGACGAGCGGTGCGCCGAGGACGCCGAGGATGATCAGCGCGCTCAGCCACCAGGGGAAGACGAACAGGGTCAGGAAGCCGACGACGACTCCGCCGATCACTACCTTGGTCTGGGTCGACATCTGGTACCTCCGTTACGGGCCGCCCATCTAGGACAACGGCCGTCCCGCGACCGCTGTTCCACGATATGTCGCGAGTCGCCCCGAAAGCCAATGCCAGGCAGCCTTTTGCCTTCCGGGTGCCGACACCGCTCCGGAAGGGGTACCCCCTGACGTGCGGTGCGAAGCCTGCCGCGGCACCGCGCGGGACGTGCGCCCGGCCGGCGGGGCGTCAGATGCGCAGGGAGAGCTGGCCGCCGCCGAGGTTGCGCAGGACCTCGGCGTGGAGGCGGCCGTTCGTGCAGACGACGCTGCCGCCGTCCGGGCCGGGGACGCCGGACAGGTCGGTGAACATGCCGCCGGCCTCCTCCACGATGACCTGGAGCGCGGCGAGGTCCCACAGGGAGACCTCCGGCTCGGCGGAGATGTCGACGGCGCCCTCGGCGACCATCATGTGCGACCAGAAGTCGCCGAACGCCCGCGTCCGCCACACCGACCGGGTCAGGTCGAGGAAATGGGTGAGGCGGCCCTGCTCCTCCCAGCCGCCGAGGCTGGAGAACGACAGGGACGCGTCGGACAGCTCGCTCACCGCCGACACGTTCATGCGGCTGGCCCGGGTGAGGCTGCGGCCCGTCCAGGCGCCGCCGCCGCGCGCCGCCCACCAGCGCCGGTTCAGCGCCGGGGCCGACACGACGCCGACGACGATCTCGTCGTTCTCCATCAGCGCGATCAGCGTCGCCCACACCGGGACGCCGCGCACGAAGTTCTTCGTCGCGTCGATCGGGTCGATGATCCAGCAGCGGTTCCCGTACCCGGTCTTGCCGTACTCCTCGCCGAGCACCGCGTCGCGCGGGCGGGCCCGCTTCAGCGTGCCGCGGATCTGCTCCTCCACGCTGCGGTCGGCGTCGCTGACCGGCGTCAGGTCCGGCTTGGTCTCGATGTCGAGATCGAGGGCGCGGAAACGCCTGGTCGTGATGTCGTCGGCCCCGTCCGCCAGCACGTGCGCGAGACGCAGGTCATCGGAATAGCCCGCCACGGCGAGCCACGCTACCCTGATCACCGCCCGTCCAGACACACTTACCCGTGCCGATCCGGCTTTTCGGTCTTCCGGACGTGGCGCGCCGGGCGCGGCGGCCGGTGTCGCGGGGCGGTCGGTGGCAGCATGGGGGCCATGGCGCACGACCTTCCCGCATGGGTGGCCGAGCTGACCGACCCCCGCCGGGCGGCGACGCTCGACGAGCTCGCCGACCGCCTCGTCCCCCTGGCAGAGCACGCGATCGACGTGTCCCGTCGACTGCAGGCGCAGCTCAACGAGCTCAACGACCCGTTCAAGCGCGAGGCGCTCTACGGCCGGGTGGACCGGCTGAAGGCCCGGGTGGGCGAGGCCCTGGAGGAGATCACGGCGGAGATCGCCGCGTCCGGGGCCGAGCGCATCGAGCGGGTCTGGGCCGACTGGGCCGGGCAGGCCGGGCCCGGCGAGCACGGCGCCCGGCAGCGGGAGCTGCGCCGGCTGCTGGACCGCGACGTCGTCCCGGTGCTGTCCAAACAGCAGCAGGACGTCGCCGAACTGGTCGCCGAACGGACCTCCGCGGCGCTGGAGGAGTCGACGCAGACCCTCCTCACTCGGGTCGAGGAGCTCGCCAAGGCGGTCACCGACCTGATCCACGACGTGCTGCCGCTCGCCCGCGAGGGCCTGACGCTGGCCAGCCGCATCTCGACCCTGTCCGGCCACGCCCGCAAGGCCGGGCGGGGGCCGGTTCCGGACGAGCTGCGGAGCGCGGGCGCCGAGACGTCCCGGGCGTTCGACGAGGCCGTGGCGCGGCTGGAGCTGGAGTGGGCGGCGCTCGGCGCCCGGTCGGCCACCGTCCGGGCGGCGCTGCGCGGCGCGGAGGAGAGCGCGTTCAGCCATGTCACCGAGGAGATGACCCGCTGCGTGGAGGAACTCGCGCCCCGGCACGTCAAGGCGCTCAACGAGGCCGAGGCCAGGGCCCGCACCCTCTTCGAGGAGTCCCGCGGCTAGCCCGCGCGGGCAGTACGGCTAGCCCGTGCGGGCAGTACCGCTAGCCCGTCATGGTCATGCTCTGCAGGAACGTCTCGTAGTAGGCGACGCTCTCGTCCCAGTGCGCCTGCTCGGTCACCAGCAGGACCTGGTAGAAGACGCCGGCGGACTTGAACACCCGCACGCGCGCGCGGCTGGGCGTGCCGTTCTTGGTGAAGGTGAACTGCAGTTCGGCCGCCGGCCCGTACTTGTAGGGGACGTTCCGGTCGAAGCTCTCCTGCCTGAACCCCGGGTAGCTGCCCGAGTCGTTCTTCATCTGGCCGATGGCGGACGCGAGACCGTCCCCGGGGCTCTGGAAGGACGAGCCGAGCCGCTGGAACGCCAGCCCGCGCACGAGGCCCTTCGCCGGGTCCCGGAACGTCACGTCGTCGCCCTCGGGCTCCGCCTTCCAGCCCTCGGGGACGGCGGCGGTGAACGACGCCCCCTTGTACGGGCGGTACCCCGCCGGCACCGAGGCCGTCCCGGGCGACGACGTGCCCGATGCGGTCGACGACGTCCCCGGCCCGCCCTCCCCGCTCCGGTTCTCGTCCCCGTTGGTGAACAGCACGACCGCGACGATGGCGGCCACCAGCGCGGCCGCGAAGATCCCGGCGGGCACGAGCAGCGGCCACGGGACGTGTCGCGGCGGTGCGGGCGGCGGCGGGACCGTTGTCGGGCCGGCCGGACGCGGGTCCAGCGTCCGGTTGTGCGGCGGCCCGGCGGGCGCGGCCCCGGGCCCCGGTACGGCTTGCGCGGCCTGGCGGAGCAGCCGTCCGGCCTCCCCGGCGCCCATCCGCTGCCCGGGATCCTTGCGCAGCAGCCCGTGCAGGACGGGCGTCAGCGGGCCGGCGAGGCGCAGCGGGTCCGGGTCGTCGGACAGGACGGCGGCCATCACGCCCCACACGTCCGGGCGCCCGAACGGGGGGCGGGCCTCGACGGCGGCGTACAGCGTCGCGCCCAGTGACCACAGGTCCGACGCCGGCGTCGCCTTCTGGTGCCGGGCCTGCTCGGGCGCCAGGTACGCGGGCGACCCGACGATCGCGCCCGCCTGGGTGAGCGTCTCGTCGCCCGCCACGGTCGCGATGCCGAAGTCGGTGAGGACGGCCCGGCCGGGCGGCAGCAGCACGTTCCCCGGCTTGACGTCGCGGTGCACGACGCCGGCGGCGTGCGCGGCGCCGAGGGCGTCCAGCAGGTCGAGCCCGATCGCGGCGACCCGCGCCGGCGGCAGCGGCCCCTCCCGCGCGATGACCCGGTCGAGGCCCTCCGCCCGGACGAGCTGCATCACGATCCACGGCCGGCCGTCCTCCTCGACGACGTCGTAGACCGTCACGATGCCCGGATGGTCGAGCCGCGCCGCCGACCGCGCCTCCCGGAACGTCCGCGCGTACAGGCGCTCGACCGCCGCGCCGTCCAGGCCCTGCGGCAGCGACACCTCCTTCACCGCCACGTCGCGGTCGAGGGTCCGGTCGCGGGCGCGCCACACCGCGCCCATCCCGCCCCGGCCGAGCACCTCCAGCAGCTCGTACCGCGCCGCGATCGTCTGAGGCATGCAGCGACCCTACCGACGCGCCCCGGCGGGCGCCGCCCGCTATTCGGCTTCCGCCTCGCGGGAGGAGTCGCCCTCGCGGGCGGGGGAGTCGCCCTCGCGGGAGGACAGGAGGCGGCGGAGCGAGTCGAGACGGGCCCGCGAGGCGTGGCCCTCGGCGACCCACGCGTCCAGCCCGCAGTCGTCCTGGAAGTGGTCGCAGTGCGGCGGGCAGCGCTCCGCGGCGCCCTCGGCGAGGTCCTCGAACGCGTTGATCACGTTGCGCGGGTCGACGTGCGCCAGGCCGAAGCTGCGCACGCCCGGGGTGTCGATGATCCATCCGCCGCCGCCGGGCAGTTCCAGCGCGATCGCGGACGAGGAGGTGTGCCGCCCGCGGCCGGTGACCGCGTTGACGTGGCTGACGGCGCGCTCGGCGTCCGGGACGAGGGCGTTCACCAGCGTCGACTTGCCGACGCCCGAGTGGCCGACGAGGACGCTGGTGCGGCCGGCCAGGTGCCCGCGCAGCTCGTCCAGGCCGCCGCCGCGCCGGGTCACGACGTAGGGGACGCCGAGGGGCGCGTACTCGGCGACCAGGGCGCCCGCGTCGCCGAGGTCGGCCTTGGTGAGGCAGAGCAGCGGGTCCATCCCGGCGTCGTAGGCGGCGACGAGCTGCCGGTCGATCATCCGGGGGCGCGGCTCGGGGTCGGCCAGCGCGGTCACGATGGCGAGCTGGTCGGCGTTCGCGACGATGATCCGCTCGAAGGGGTCGGTGTCGTCGGCGGTGCGGCGCAGCGACGAGGTGCGCGGCTCCACCCGGACGATCCGGGCGAGCGTGTCCGGGGCGCCGGACACGTCCCCGACCAGCGCCACCCGGTCGCCCACGACGACGCCCTTGCGGCCGAGCTCGCGGGCGCGCATCGCGGTCACGCCGCGCTCGTCGCCGGTGCCGGCGGCGACCAGGCAGCGGTACCGGCCGCGGTCCACCGCGATCACGAACCCGCCGGAGGCGTCCTCGTGCGCGGGACGGCGGCGGGTGCGCGGCCGCGACCCGCGGCGTCCGGGCCGGACCCGGACGTCGTCCTCGTCGTAGTCCTGCGTTCGTCGAGCCAGTGGTCCGTCCCTGCCGTCAGGCGGGCGCCAGCATCGACGCCCACTGCCGAGTGAAGTCCGGAAGAGTCTTGCCCACGGTGCCGGGATTCTCCACTTCGATGCCGGGAACGGCCAGCCCGAGCACCGCCGCCGCCATCACCATCCGGTGGTCGTCGTAGGTGTGGAAGACGCCGCCGCGCAGCGGGCGCGGGCGGATCTCCAGCCCGTCCGGCAGCTCGGCGGCGTCGCCGCCCAGCCCGTTGATCTCGGCGACCAGCGCAGCGAGCCGGTCGGTCTCGTGGCCGCGCAGGTGCGCGATGCCCGTCAGCCTGGACGGGGAGTCGGCGAGCGCGCACAGCGCCGCGAGCACCGGGGTCAGCTCGCCGACGTCGTGCAGGTCGGCGGTCAGGCCCGCGAACCCGCCCGGGCCGCGCACGGTCAGGCCGCCGGGCCCGTGGGAGACCTCGGCGCCCATCGCGGTGAGCAGGCCGCGCAGCGCGTCCCCGGGCTGCACCGTCTCGGCGGGCCAGTCCGGCACCGTCACCCGCCCGCCGGTGACGAGCGCGGCGCCGAGGAACTGCGCCGCGTTCGACAGGTCGGGCTCGATCACCCACTCGGCGCCCCGGATCGGTCCGGGCGCGACCCGCCACAGGTTCTCCTGCGCCTCGACCCGCACGCCCGCCTCGCGCAGCATGTGGACGGTCATCGCCAGATGCGGCGCCGACGGCACCGGCGGGCCCTCGTGCCGGATCTCCACGCCCTTCGCGAAGCGCGGCGCGGCCAGCAGCAGCCCGGAGACGAACTGGGACGACCCGGACGCGTCGATGGTGACCCGCCCGCCGCTCACCGCACCGGTCCCGCGCACGGTGAACGGGAGCGCGTCCCGTCCGCCGTCGTCGATCACGGTGCCCAGCGCGCGGAGCGCGGAGATGACCGGGCCCATCGGCCGCTCGCGGGCGCGCGGGTCGCCGTCGACGACGACCTCGCCGGACGCCAGCGCAGCGACGGGCGGCAGGAAGCGCATCACCGTCCCGGCGAGGCCCACGTCCGCCCGCGCCGGGCCCCGCAGCTCGCCGGGCAGCACCTGCCAGTCGTCGAAGTCGTCGCCGATTCCGGCGCCGAGCGCGCGGAGGGCGTCGGCCATCAGCTCGGTGTCCCGGCTGTGCAGCGGCCGGGTGATGCACGACGGCGCGTCGGCGAGCGCCGCCAGGATCAGCGCCCGGTTCGTCATCGACTTCGAACCGGGCAGCGGCACGACGGCGTCCACCGGGGCGTGCGCGACCGGGGCGGACCAATGCGGAGAGGGCATGGCCCAAGGCTATCCGGCCGGGCGGATCACAGCGGGGACCCGGCGGGAGTCAGAGGGGAATCAGAGGAGGATCAGAGGGGGATCGTCAGCAGCGTCCCGCCGTCGTCGAGCCGGACGGCGAAGTGGTCGATGTCCTGCCGGTCGAGGCCCGTCCCGCCCTGCATGACCAGCGGCTTGGGCTGGCCGGGCACGCCGTAGCCCTGGTCGGGGACGCGCCAGCCCGCGACCACGCTGCGCTCCCCGCTCCGGGACACGGCCTCCAGGTGGCAGCGCAGCGGCCCCTTGATACCGCGCAGTTCCAGGCTGACCTGCGTGCCCCAGCCCTTGTCGACGAGCCCGACCGTCCCGGACGCGCCCGTGCTCGCGTCCACCGCCCGGAACTGCTGACCGGTGACGGGCTGCGCCACGGGCGGCGGCCTGCGCTCCTCGCCGCCGTCGCCGCCCAGCGCCGCCCCGACCGCGACGCCCGCGCCCAGCGCCACCGCCGCGGCGGCCGTGCCGGCCGCGTAGGCGGTGCGGCGGAACCGGCGGTCCGCCCGCCGCCTGCGGCGCACCATGTCGAGCACGGGCGCGGGCGGTGCGGAGGGCTCGTCCCCCTCCGCGGCCGCCTCCGGGCCCGGCTCCGCCGCCCCGGACGCCAGCTCGGCGAGGGCCCCGGCCGTCCCGGACAGCTCCCCGAGCTCGGCCCGGCAGCGGCCGCACCCGTGCAGGTGCGCCTCGAACGCCCGCCGGTCGCCGGCTTCCAGAAGGCCCAGGGCGTAGGCGCCGACGTCGGTGTGCTCGATCTGGGAACTCATGAGGTCACCCCCCTTTCCGCCAAGGCGACGCGCAGGGCGCGCAGCGCGTAGTAGACGCGGGACTTGACCGTCCCCACCGGGATGCCGAGGTACTCGGCGGCCTGGTTGACCGTACGGTCGCGCAGCACCGTCTCCGTGAGCGCCTGCCGGTGCGCGGGGGAGAGCGACTCCAGCGCCTCCGCCACGACGACCTTGCGCAGCAGGCCGTCCATCTCGTCCGCCATCGGGAGGTTCTCCAGGGGGCCGTCGCCGACCTCCGGCGGCCTGACCTCGCGCTGCCGCCGGTGGTCGATCACGATACGCCGGGAGACCGTGGCCAGCCACGGCATCAGCGACGACGTCCGGTCATCGAGCCGGTCGGCGCTGCGCCACGCCCTGATCATGGTCTCCTGCACCACGTCCTCGGCCCACTGGCGGTCACCGCCGGTCAGCCGGAGGACGAACGCGAGGAGGGGCCGATGGTACTCGCGGTACAGCGCGGCGACGATCTCGTCGTCGTCGCGCGGCGGGCTCGCGGCCGATGGCGGACCTGCCGTGCCGGGGCGGCGGAGCAGGCTCCGCAGCCCGCCGGGCTGGCGTCCGGTCGATCCGGGAGTCGATCCGGGAAGGGCCATGGCCGGGGCGCTCCGTTGAAGGGCCATCGCCGAGCGAAGCTCGTCGATTGAATGGCGGTGGGTGGGGGCTGGAGGACGGTCGCCGAGCGAAGCTCGTCGATTGATTGGCGGTGGGTGGGGGCTGTGGGGGACGGTGATTGCAACTGGTCACCTGGCAGTACGGGCCGCCCTGCCCCAGGGTTCAACGGGCTTGAGGGTCTTTTAAGGTTCCCTTCGGGAAGTCGGCTCGGGACGTCAGCGCTTGACCGCCTCCATGACCTTCCCCGCCTGGACGGCGGTGCCCGTCCGCACGGTCCGGCCGGCCTTCACGGCCTTGGCCGCCTGCGTCGCGCCGCCCGCCTTCATGCTCTTGCCCGCGGCCTTGCCGGCCTTCGCCGCCTGCCCGGCGCGGAACGCCGCCATCTCCCGGATGTCCGGATTGCCGCCGCGGGAGAGGAAGCCGCCCCTGGACCGGCCCCGGGTGCCCATGCCCTTCAGCGCGCCGGTCGCCCTGCCCGCCTTGAACGAGCCCGCGGCGCCGATCTTCGTCAGCGCGCCGCCCGCCCGGCCGGCCTTGGCCATGCCGCCCTTGCCCGCCTTGCCGCCCGCCTTGCCGGTCTTGAACAGGCCCGTCCCGCCGGTCTTGCCGGCCCCGAACATGCGGCCCGGCTTCGCGGCCGGCATCCGGCGCGCCGCCTTCGCGGACTGCGCGGCGGCCTTGCGGCCGCTCTCCGCGCGGGCCGTCCGCACCTGGTGTGCGGCCTCCCGGCGGGCGCTCCGCAGCGTCGCGGCGGCCTCCTTGCGCATGGCCTTGGCCTCCGCGCCGGTCCTGATCTGCGACTCGCGCATCGCGCGCCGCAGCTCCGCCGTGCGCGGCGGGCGGCGCGGCTCGGTCGCCGACATCAGCAGCGCGCCGAACAGCGCCGCGTTCTTCAGCAGGTGGGAGCGCTCGTTCGCGCGGCGCTCGGGGTCGTCCTCGGTCCAGTAGCGGTGCTCGGTCGCCAGCGCCGGGATCAGCTGCGCGGCGAGCACCAGCGTCGTCAGCCGGCGGAACCTGCCGGTCAGCAGCAGCGCGCCCGTGCCGAGGCTGAGCGCGCCCTCGATGCGGACGAGGGTCTCGGGGTCCTTCGGCATCCAGTCGAGCCGGTCGGCGACCGGCTTGACGGCCGGGCCGACCTGCTCGGCGCGCTCGCGCGGATCGCGGATCGCGTCCAGGCCGGTCATGATGTAGGGCGCCGCCACGAGCGGGCGGGCCAGGGTCGTGAAGGGTCGCATAGCCCGCTACATGCCCAGCGCGCCGCACCTCAAGCGCGCGCCCGTTCCGCTGTCCCCGGCGCGTGGTGTCATGGGACCCATGTGCGGACGCTATGCCACCACCCGCGCGCGTCAGGAGCTGCTGGACGAGTTCCAGGTCCAGCTCGACGCCGTCGACGGGGACATCCAGCCCGACTACAACGTCGCCCCCACGAAGCAGGTCCCGGTCGTCCTGAACCGGCGCCCGAAGGACGCTCCCGAAGAGGAGCCCGCGGTCCGGCAGCTGCGGACGGTGCGCTGGGGGCTCGTCCCGTCCTGGGCGAAGGACCTGTCCATCGGCTCCCGCATGATCAACGCGCGGTTCGAGACCGTGCACGAGAAGCCGTCCTACCGCCGGGCGTTCGCGCGGCGGCGCTGCCTGCTGCCCGCCGACGGCTACTTCGAGTGGTACACCCTCCAGGACCAGGGCCCCTCGCCGGACCCGGCGGACGGCGAGAAGAAGGCCAAGAAGAAGCCGCAGAAGCAGCCCTACTTCATCCACCCCGGCGACGGCGGGGGCATGGCGATGGCCGGGCTCTACGAACTGTGGAAGTCGCCCGAGGACGAGTGGATCTGGACGTGCACCGTCATCACCACCGACGCGCCGGACGACCTCGGCCGCATCCACGACCGCATGCCGATGGTCGTCGAGCGGGACCGCTGGGACGCCTGGCTCGATCCGGAGCTGACCGACACCGAGCGGGTCCGCGGCCTCCTCGTGCCCGCCATGGCCGGGACAATGGAGGCCTACCCGGTGTCAAAGGCCGTCAACAGCGTGCGAAACAACGGGCCGGAACTCATAGAACCGGCGAATTCTGGGGATAGTCCGGGTAATCGGTCCGACAGTTTGTTCTGACCGCCGCCCTGTTCCGACCGCCCTGTTCCGACCGCAGCGGCCTCGGGGGATGGGAGTGCGCACGATCGTGGACACCACCGCCGCCCGTTCCCGCCTCGCGGGCATGCTCGCCGATCTTGACCGGTCCATCGCCATTCTCCGCGGCGAGACCCCCGAGCGGGACAATTCCGCCGCCGACGCCGGGGCCGGCCTCACCGCCCACGACCGCGTGGCGGCGGCGCTGGAGTCCCTCGAACGCCACCGCGGCGGGGTGGCCGCCGCGCTGGACCGGATCGGCGCCGGCACCTACGGCCGGTGCGTCGACTGCGGCGAGGCGGTCCCGGCGGGCCGCCTGGAGGCACGCCCGGACGCCGCCCGCTGCATCACCTGCCAGGCCGGGCACGACCGCCGCCGCTAGCCGGCCGAGTCGGGCCCGGGGGTCCTGCGGGCGCTGGCGAGGAGGTGGACGCCGAGGGACTCGTCCGGCCGCCCGGCGCCCAGCTCCGTGCGGATCAGCCGGGGGAGCGCGCCCGGCGACTCGGTCAGCACGTGCTCGACCGTCGAGGGCGACAGCGCGGTGCGGGGCCTGATCCATTCGACGTCGAGGCCCGCGTCGGCGAGCAGCTCGCGGAGCTGGTGGGACGAGAACGAGCGCGTGATCGTCCCGTCCGGCCAGGGGACGAGGACGACCTCGGCGCTCGGGACGTCCGACAGGTGCGCCCAGTAGTTCCGCTCGGCGAGCAGCGCCAGGCCGAGCGTCAGGGAGTCGACGCAGAGCAGGACGCGGCCGCCGGGGCGCAGCACGCGGGCGATCTCGGCGATGGTGGCCTCGGTGGCGAGGTGCCGGGACAGCACCCGGTTCTCGGCGATCACCGCGTCCACCGAGGCGTCGACGAGGTAGGACAGCGTGCCGGAGTCGCCGACCAGCGGGGTCGTGCCCCGCGCGGGGCGCCTCGGTTCGGCGCGGGGCGCGGGCCGGCCGGGGCGTTCGGGGTCGCGCACCTCCAGGACCGCGTGGCCGGCGCCCGCGGCATGGTCGGCGGTGCGCCCGTGGCCGCCCGAGATGTCCAGTACACGGGACGGTCTGCGCGGCAGCCACCTGGTCAGCTGGGCGTCCGCCACCGCCCGGTAGAACGTCCAGTAGCGGGCCAGGGAGTCCCCGGCCGCGGCCCCGGAGCTGTCGCGCAGGCTGGCGATGGTGGGCTCGGAAGGTCGCGCCGAATGCACGGAGTGCACCAATTGCTCCTGTTCTCGCCGTATACGTCACTTCTTTCCCCATCCGGGGCCGGTCATCACCCTGGGTGAACCGGTCGCCGGCCGCCCCGGCCGCCGGCCCGGGGAATCGGCGGGGCCGTTCGGGTGTTGCACCGTCTCACAGGGAGCAACACGGAGGTGCTAGCCGATGACCACAGCCGTCGCCGATCAGCAGCGGAGAGCCGGTACGGCGGCGCCCGGCGGCGACGCGCGGGCACCCGTCCGCGTCGGGCGGCCGCGCGGACCGATATCGTCTGTGGGATACGACGCCGCCGGCCCAGTCCGGGCCAAGGGCGCCACAGCCGAGGGGGTGGGTCAGGTACCGGGCACCACGGAGACCGTGGAGCAGCGCCAGGAGCGGTTCCAGCGCGACGTGCTCCCGTTCTTGGACCAGCTGTACTCGGCCGCGCTGCGCATGACGCGCAACCCGGCCGACGCCGAGGACCTCGTCCAGGAGACGTTCGCCAAGGCGTTCGCGTCCTTCCACCAGTTCAAGGAGGGGACGAACCTCAAGGCCTGGCTCTACCGCATCCTGACCAACACGTTCATCAACTCCTACCGCAAGAAGCAGCGCCAGCCGCAGCAGGCCGCCACCGAGGACATCGAGGACTGGCAGATCCACCGCGCCGAGTCGCACACCTCCAGCGGGCTGAAGTCCGCCGAGGCCGAGGCGCTGGAGCACCTGCCCGACTCGGACGTGAAGCGGGCGCTGCAGGACCTGCCGGAGGAGTTCCGCATCGCGGTCTACCTCGCCGACGTCGAGGGCTTCGCCTACAAGGAGATCGCCGAGATCATGGGCACGCCCATCGGCACGGTGATGTCCCGCCTGCACCGCGGCCGGCGCCAGCTCCGCGGGATGCTGGAGGACTACGCTGAGGGGCGCGGGCTCACCCGTGCCGGCAGGGGGTCATCATGAGCTGCGGCAACCACCACGAGACGCCCTGCGACGAGGTACTGGCGCGGGTCTACACCTATCTCGACGGTGAGCTCGACCAGGGCGGCTGCGGCGAGGTCCGGCAGCACCTGGACGAGTGCGGGCCGTGCCTGCGCGAGTACGGGCTCGAAGAGGCCGTCAAGAAGATCGTGAACAAGTCCTGCGGATGCGAGCAGGCGCCCACCGACCTGCGCGCCAAGGTGCTCGGCCGGATCGAGGAGATCTGCGGCGAGATCAAGGCGTCCGGCACCGCCGAGAAGACCGAGTCGGCCTGACCGAGACCGCCTGAGCGGGTCCGCCCGACCCGGGTCGCCCGAGCGGAGTGCCCGGCCGGAACGCCGGCCGGGCGCCGCCGCGGGGCGGCTTCGGTATCGTGCTGCGGGTGCTCGCACTCGTCACCGGCGCGGCCGGGTTCATCGGGTCCCATCTGGTCGACCGCCTCGTCGCGGACGGCCACGAGGTCATCGGCGTGGACGACCTGTCGTCCGGCCGCAACGTCCGCCCCGGCGTGGAGCTGTGGGAGATGGACGTCGCGGACCCGGCACTGGTCGAGCGGGCCGCGCGGCGCCGCCCCGAGGTGGTCTGCCACCTGGCCGCGCAGGTCAGCGTCCGCGTCAGCGTGTCCGACCCGCTGGGCGACGCCCGGGCCAACGTGCTCGGCACCGCGAACGTGCTGGAGGCGGCGCGCGCGGCCGGCGGGCGCAAGGTGGTGGTCACCTCCAGCTGCGCGGTGTACGGGGTGCCGGACGCGCTGCCCGTCCCGGCGGACGCCGAGTTGCGGCCCGCGTCGCCGTACGCGGCCTCGAAGGTCTCCGGCGAGGTCTACGCCGGGATGTACCGGCGGCTGCACGGCATCGACTTCACGACGCTGACGCTGGCGAACGTCTACGGGCCGCGGCAGACGCCCGAGGGCGAGGCCGGCGTCGTGTCCATCTTCACCGACGCGCTGCTGTCCGGCCGGCCGACGAAGGTCTACGGCGACGGCACGCAGACCCGCGACTACGTCTACGTCCTGGACGTGGTGGACGCGTTCGCCCGCGCGGCGGGGGAGGCGGGCGGCGGCCGCCGCCTCAACGTGGGCACCGGGGTGCAGACGACCGACCGGGACCTGCACACGCTCGTCGCCGGGGCGGCGGGCGCGCCCGACGACCCGGAGTTCGCGCCGCCGCGGCTGGGCGACCTGCCCGCGATGGCCGTCGACCCGCGGGCGACGGGCGAGGTGCTCGGCTGGGAGCCGGCGGTCGGCCTCGCGGAGGGGCTCGCCGCGACCGTCGCGTGGGCGCGCGAGCGGCACCCGGCGCCGCGCTGACGCCGCCCGGCGGTACGGCTGAATTCGGCTGCATACCCCAAATCACGGGGTTGTCGTATTGTGGCCATTTCCAAGAGGTGAGTTTTTCTCATCCGCGAGGTGCGATCTCCGTGCATTCGCCGATGCACGTGCATTCTGGTGTGCACCCAGATTGTGCGCTTACGTTGAGTGCATTCACCGGGGCAATTGATCACCTATGGTGACGATCAGTTCACGCTTTGCTCAGTTTTTCCTTCACGTGTGTGTGACCTGGGCAGTTCGCGTTAGGCTTGTGCCGAAATCAGCGACGGGAGCACGTGCGCACCGATGCAATTCGGGGTATGTGCTCGCCCGGGAAGCCGGGCCCGCGCCCGGCCCCCGGATGGAGGCCGGCCCGCGAGGCCGGGACGACCCGGTTCGGCGGGGGGAGGCAAGGAGCCATGTTCAAGCGTGTGCCGCCGGCAGGACACGGCGGGCGCCCGAGCGCCGCGGCGTCGTCGCTGATGCTGACCAAGGGCGTGTCCTGGGTCTAGGTGCCGGCAGGCACCCGGCACCCCGGCGGCGGCCCGCCATCTCGTCACTCCCCGAGGGGCGGCAATGCGTGGACTACCTCTCGCTGCCTGGGCGTACGTCTGCGGTGTGGTGGCCCTCGCGGCCGGCCTCATCGCGACGTCGTCCTTCGCGGAGCTGGACTGGAGCAAGCTGGCCGTCCTGGCCCTGCTGTTCCTGATCTGCGACTCGGCGCCGGCGCGGCTGAACATCACCCGCGCCCGGGTGTCGCTGAGCTTCGCCGCCAGCCTCGCCTCGGTGGTGCTGCTCGGCCCGGTCGGCGCCGCGCTGCTCGGCCTCGTCGCCGTCGTCACCGGGCAGCGGTTCTTCGCCCCGGTCAAGCGCGTCTTCAACGGCGCGCAGTTCGCGCTCAGCGGGTTCTTCGCCGGGACGGTCTTCGACCTGCTCGGCGGCGCCCGCTTCCACCCCGAGCAGGCCCGCTGGGTGGAGCACGTCATCGGCCCGTTCCTCGGCGCGCTGGTCACCTTCGTCCTGGTCAACCTGACGCTGATGGCCGGGGTGCTGCTGCTCAGCCGGCAGGCCGCGCCGCGCGAGCTGCTGCACGAGAGCGGCCAGGTCGCCGTCGGCTGCCTCGGCTACGGCATGGTCGGCCTGCTGATCGCCGGGCTGTGGCCGCGGGTCGGGCCGTTCGCCGCCGTCCTCGTCCTGCTCCCGCTGTTCATCGCCCGCTGGGCGATGGACCAGGCGTACGCGCAGCAGCAGGCGCACGCCGCCACCCTCGCCGCGCTGTGCCAGGCGGTCGAGACCAAGGACTTCTACACCCGCGGCCACTCCGAGCGCGTCTCCCGGGGCTCGGTGATGATCGCGCAGGAGATCGGGATGCGCGCCGACCGGGTGGAGGCGATCCGCTACGCCGGGATGCTGCACGACGTCGGCAAGCTCGGCGTCCCCACCAAGGTGCTGCAGAAGGCGGGCTCGCTCACCGAGGAGGAGTTCGCGGCGATCCAGCTGCACCCGATGCGCGGGCTGGAGATCGTCCGGGAGATCGGCTTCCTGGACGAGGCGCTCGCCGGGATCATGCACCACCACGAGAAGATGAACGGCCGCGGCTACCCGATGGGCCTCGCCGGGGACGAGATCCCCGAGTTCGCCCGGGTCATCTCCGTCGCGGACGCGTTCGACTCGATGACCTCCAACCGCTCCTACCGGGCGGCCCGCACCAAGGACGAGGCCGTCGAGGAGCTGCGCCGCGGGATGGGCGACCACTTCGACCCGATGATGGTCGAGGCGTTCCTGCGCGCGGTCGAGCGGGAGGGCTGGGAGCCGCCGCGGCCCGTCGTCCTGCCCGACGACGCCGTCGCCGAGACCACCCAGCAGGACCACGACGACCCGAGCGCGCCGCTGCGGGTCACCGGCGGCGACGAGGTGCGGCACCAGTGACGACCGGCCGTATCCCCGCCCGCGAGCGGGCCGCGTGGCAGACCATCGACTCCGGCCAGCTGCTGCTGATCGCGACCGCCGGGCTGTTCGTCGTCGTCGCGATCACGCAGGTCGCGGCCGTCGGCCTGTACCAGCCGAACGTCGCGCTCATCTTCGGCGTGCTGATCGCGCTCGGCGAGCTGTTCCGCATGGTGATGCCGGGCAACCGGGAGGTCGCGCCGATCGCCAGCGCGGGCGCGATGGGGTACGCGCTGCTGGTCGGCGTCGGTCCCGAGGGCGCCGCGCCGGACGCGGCGCTCGGCGTCGTCCCGGCCGAGCACTCCGCGCTGCAGGTCGTCGCGGTCACCGCGGTCGGCATGCTGGTCGGCTCGCTGCCGCACATCGCGGTCGGCCGGACGCCGCGGCCGGACGCGATGGCGCGCCGGCTGTTCAACGTCGCGGTGATCGCGCTGTGCTTCCGGCCGGTGCTCGGCCTCGACCTCGCCTGGTACCTGCTGCTGGCCGTGATGGGCGTCGTGGTGATCGCGTCCTGCTTCACCGACGTGCTGATCGCCGCGATGATCCGGGCGGAGGCGGTCCGGGCCCGGTTCGGCATCGCGCTGCGCGACGAGATCGACGCGAAGATGGCGCTGTGCGCCGCGACCAGCGCGACCGCCATGCTGATCGCGGTCGCGACGACCGCGATGGGCGAGGCCGCGCTGCTGATCTTCACGGTGCCGATCCTGGTGACGCAGTTCGCGTTCCGCCGGTACGCGGGGATCCGCGCCACCTACCTGGAGACCGTCCGGGCGCTGTCGCGGGTCACCGAGGTCGGCGGCTACGTGGAGGCGGGCCACTCGCGGCGGGTCGCGCGGCTCGCGGTCGCGATGGGCCGCGAGCTCGGCATGTCCGAGGAGGAGCTGCTCGAACTGGAGTACGCGGCGCTGATGCACGACATCGGGCAGTTGTCGCTCGGCGACCCGATCCCGGGCGGCGCGACCGTGCTGGCGTCCCCGGTGGAGCAGCGCCGCATCGCCGAGCTGGGCGCCGAGGTGATCAAGCAGACCGGTGTGCTGGACCGGGTCGCCTACATCGTGCAGCTGTCCTCGCACCCGTACCGGACGGGCCACGAGCCCGCCGGCGACGCGGCGGACCGGCCGCTCCCGCCGCCGCTCGCGGGCCGCATCATCAAGGTCGCGAACGCCTACGACGACCTCGTCGGCGACTCCGCCGACCGCGACCGGGGCGCCGCCGTGCTGGAGCGGCTGCGGCTCGACTCGGCCGCCGAGTACGACCCGGCGGTCGTGGAGGCGCTCAGCCGCGTCGTCGACCGGCGGCTCCGCCAGTAGCCGCAGGCCGCGTGCGCGGTCGTGACCACCGCCGCGGCCGTCCACAGCAGGAGCGCGCCGAGGTGCTGGTCGTCCAGCGGCGACGCGCCCCAGCGGCGGCCGAGGGTCTCGTACCAGCCGCCGAGGACGGTCCCGTCCCGCATGAGCGCGACCCCGGCGGCCACGTGCAGCGGAAGCACCGCGAAGGGGACGGTCCCGCGGCCCGTTCCCCCGGCGGGGCCGGTGTTCGCCGGCCCGGACGGCCGGGCCGTCCCGTGGAAGTAGGCGAGCCCGATGACGAGGAAGTCGACCATCGCCAGCGAGTGCAGGGCGTGGTTGCCGAGCGACGGCGGGAACAGCGGCGACACGTACCACGCGTAGAGGCTGAGCAGCAGCAGCGCGGACGCGACGATCGGGTTGGTCAGCGCCCGCACGGCCCGGCTGCCGGCGGCAGCGGCGACCAGCGCTCGGCCCTCGCCGCGCATCGCTGTCAGCGCCAGCCGTACCGGGGCCCCGTAGAGCAGCAGCAGTGGCGCGATGAGCCCGACGAGGACGTGCTGGACGGCGTGGGCGCTGAACAGCACCATGCTGTAGCGGGAGATCCCGCTCCCGGTGGCGAGCAGCAGGACCAGCAGGCCGCCCGTCCAGGCCGCGGTCCGCCGGAGGGGCCAGTCCCGGACGCGTGCGACACCGGCGCCGTACCCGGCGGCGCCGGCGGTGACCAGCACGAGGAACAGCGGGTCGATCCACCAGCTCGCCAGGTACGGGCCGATCCCGGCCGGGCCGGGCAGCGGGAACCCGAGCCGCAGCGCGGTGATGTCGAGGGTGCCGGGGGCGTTCTCCGGCGGCGGTGTGCGGGACAGCCCGGTCGCGAGCGCCATCGTCGCCGTCATCACGAGGATCTCGACCGCGCCGAGGCGGAGGAACGGGCGCCGGCCCGTCCCGTCCCGCAGCGCCGGGATTGTGGCGCGGCGATGCCGCCACCCCAGCACGCCGAGCGCGGTGAGCGCCGCGCCCTTCGCCACGACGAGCATCCCGTACCGGGACCCGAGGTGGACGCCGCCGAGCCGCACCCAGGCGTTCACCGCGCCGCTGACCCCGACGACCGCGAACGCGACGAGCGCGAGGGAGCTGTACCGTTCCACGACCCGCACGAGGCAGCGCGGCTCGGCGTCCTGCCGCGCTTCGTTCTGTCGCCCGGTGTCCCGGGGGGAGTGCCCGGCGTCCTGGGGGAGCCCGTCGCGGACGTCCGGCGCGACGGTGACCAGGGCGACGAGCCCGCCGACCCACAGCGCGACGCCCAGCACGTGGGCGGCGAGGCTGTAGACGGCGAGTGCGTGGTTGGAGGCGTTCGCGGCGTGCCCGGTGAACAGCGGCGGCAGCATCCCCGCGAGCGCGCCCGCCAGCAGGTACCCGGCGCCGCCGGCCGCGCGGGGCAGGCTCGCCGCGACCGCCAGCGCGACCGCGGCGGCGAGGACGAGGAGCAGCGCCCGTCCCTGCGGCAGTTCGACGAGGAGCGTCCGCATCATGTCGCCGGTGAGGCCCGCGAACCCGATCCCGAACAGGTCGAGGGCGGTGAACAGGATCAGCGCCAGGGTTGACAGCGCCCACGCCAGCGCGGTCAGCGCGGCGGCGCGCAGGCAGCGCCGGCCGAGCGCGGACGCCCCCGGCACGAACACGGCAGCGACGAGCAGCCAGCCGACGGTGAGGACCGCCGCGACGTCGCCGCCGAGCTTGGCGACCGACAGACCGGTCTTGGTCAGCGCGCCCGCCTGGGACAGCCCGGGGGTCGCGCTGCCGCTGAACGCGCCGCCGAGCCGCATGACGAGCACGAGGACGACCAGCGCCAGCGCCCCGGCCCCGATGACGAGCATCGCCCGGTCGGCCGGGGCCGGGGGCCGGGCCGGGTTCGCCTCATGTGTCGTCACGGGTCGAAATACGCGTACAGCCGGGTGGAAAGTTCATTAATGTGGCCGCCAAGCCGCATCTCGCACGGGGACCGACCGCCGAGGCGGCCTCCGTTCCGGCCGGTCCGCCCGGCCCCCTGATCGCACCGAGGAGCGAGATGAGCGCCCAGCAGCCGGGGAGCAACACGTATCTGGAGAAGGTCGTCGCGCAGCAGGCGGTGCTGGAGGACGACCTCAAGGGCAGGCGCGCGCCGATGCCGATGCCCGCCGCGCCGGGCGCCCTCCCGCCGCCGCCCCCCGGCCCGCTGGCCAAGCGCGAGCGCGCGCTCGGCCGCGGCGCGGGCGACGGCGGCGGGCCCGGTCCCGTGGACGTGCGCGTCACCGGGTTCTGGCGGTGGAAGAACGTGCTCGTCCCGCCGAACGCGTTCGTCGTGCACACCCGGCGCGGGCGCGCCGAGCCGCTGCACATCGGGCTCGGGGTGTCGTTCCGGTTCAACCCGTCCACCGACTCGTTCATCGTGGTGCCGGGCGCGACGCAGACGATCCTGATCAACGCGTACTGCATCTGCCGGGAGCTGCAGGGCGTGCTCGTCCAGGGCTACGTGCAGTGGATCATCCAGGACTTCGGGACCGCCTACCGCAAGCTCGACTTCGGCGACGGCGGCGACTCGATGCGCCTGGTGAACCTGCAGCTCCGCGAGCAGGCCGAGGCGGCGATCAAGGACAAGGTCTCCACGATGGGCGTGCGGGACGTCCTCAGCGACAAGCAGCCCATCATCGAGGAGCTGACGGCCCGGCTGCGCGCGGTCGCCGAGGGCGAGGACAACAGCGACCAGGGCCTCGGGCTGCGGATCGTCACCGTGCAGATCAAGGAGGCGGTGGTCAGCTCGTCCCAGCTGTGGGAGAACCTGCAGAAGCCCTACCGGGCCCAGCAGGGGCAGGTCGCGCGGCTGGCCGAGCTGGAGGCCGAGGAGGTCGTCGGGCAGCGGGAGATGGCGGCCGCGCGGACCAAGGAGTCGCAGCGGCTCGACCACGAGCGGGAGCTGGCCGAGCTGCGCGCGGCGGGCGACGCGCGGCTGTTCGAGGCCGAGGCCGCCGAGAAGCTGCGCCGCACGCGGCGCGAGCACGACGACGCCCGCGAGGTCGCCGGGCTGGAGACCGAGACGACGCGGCACGCGCTGCGGATGGAGCGGGAGCGGCACGCGGAGGAGGCCGAGACCGGGCGGCTGCGGATCGAGCGCGACCACGAGCTGGCCCGGCTCCGCACCGAGGGCGAGCTGGCGCTGGCCGAGTCCCGCGCGCGGTCCCGGCACGAGCAGGCGCTGCTGGAGCTGGAGCGGGAGGCGGCCGCGGCCGCGCTGGAGAACGACCGGACGCCCGCGGCGCTGCAGGCGCGGCTCATCGCCTCGCTCCCGGAGATCATGGCGAGGCTCCCCAAGCCGGACGAGCTGCGCACCGTCACCGTCAACGGCGCCGACCAGACCAGCGTGGCGGGCCTGATCACGCAGCTGACCGCCGTGATCGGCGCGCTGCGCGCCCATGCGGACGGGTCCGTCAGTGCCGGGTCTCCGCCGGCGGGAACGTGACGGGCAGGGCGGCCAGGGCGCGGTGGAACGGGCCCGGCCGCCACTCCAGCGCCTCCCTCGGGACGGCCAGCTCCAGGTCGGGCAGCCGGTCGAGCAGCACCTCGATGGCGGCGGAGGCGATCAGCCGGGAGTGGCTCTTGGCCGGGCAGGTGTGCGGCCCGCCCGCGTAGGACAGGTGCGCGCGGTTGCCCTTCCGGTCGGCGGCCGCCCGGGACGGGTCGGTGTTCGCGCCCGCGTAGCTGATCAGCACCGGCTGGTGGGCGGGCAGCGTGCGGCCGTGGAAGTCGGTGTCCCGGCGGGGGAACGTCGTCCCGTAGTTGGCCATCGGCGGGTCGGTCCACAGGATCTCGTCCAGGGCGTCCTCGACGGGCAGGCTGCCGCCGGACAGGTCGCCGCCGAACCGGTCGTCCGACAGCAGCAGCAGGATGCCGTTGGCGACGAGGTTCTGCTCCGGCTCGGTGCCGGCGCCCACGAGCAGCGTGAGCTGGTGCGCCATCTCCATGTCGTCGAGTCCGGCCGGGTGCCGCATCATCCACGACGTCACGTCCGCGCCCGGCGCCCGCCGCTTCTGCGCGACGAGTTCTCCGGCGGCCTCCGCGAGCAGCGCGTTGCCCTCCGCGGCGCCCTCGGCGTCGAAGAGGGCCCGCATGCCGCGGACGAGCTTGTCGCCGATGTCGCGGGAGCAGCCGAACATCTCGGTGAACACCAGCAGCGGCAGCGTCCGCGCGTACTGGCCGATCAGGTCGGCCTTGCCGTCGGCGGCGAACCGGTCGATGAGGGTGTCCGCGCTCCGCTGGACGTGCTCGCGCAGCGTCACCGGGTCGACGCGGTCCAGGCTGTCGACGATCACCGACCGGAGCCGTGCGTGGACCGGCCCGTTGGTGAACAGGGCGCTCGGCCGCGCCATCATCATCGGCAGCACCGGGCAGTCCGGGCCGACCTCCTCCTCCCACACCTCGCTGCAGCGCGGGAACGTGTCCGGGTCGCGCAGGATCTCCAGCGCCGCCTCGTACCCGATGACCAGCGTCGCGGGCACGCCCGGCGACAGCTCGACCGGCACGAGGTCGCCGTGGGCGCGCATCGCCGCGTAGGTGGCGGCCGGGTCCCGCGCGTACTCCGGGCCGTACAGGGGGAAGCGCTGCGGTTCGGTCATGCGGTTTCCCGATCGAGGGTGAGGAGGTGGTCGACGAGCGAGATCAGCGCCTCGGCGGACGACCTGCGGTCGCGGGCGTCGCAGGTGACGAGCGGCGTCCCCGGCGCGAGGTCGAGGGCCTCGCGCACCTCGGCGTCCGGGAAGGCCGGCGAGCCGTCGAAGTGGTTGACGGCCACCGCGTACGGCAGGCCCTGCTTCTCCACGAGGTCCATGACGTCGAACGACTCCTTGAGCCGCGCCGTGTCGACGAGGACCAGCGCGCCGAGCGCGCCGCGCGCCAGGTCGTCCCAGAGGCGGGTGAAGCGCTGCTGGCCGGGCGCGCCGAACAGGTACAGGACGAGGTCGTCGCTGAGGGTGAGGCGGCCGAAGTCCATCGCGACGGTGGTGGTCGTCTTGTCGCGGATGCCGGCGAGGTCGTCGACGGTCGCCCCGGCCTGCGTCATCCGCTCCTCGGTGCGCAGCGGGCGGATCTCCGACAGCGTCCCGACGTAGGTGGTCTTGCCGACGGCGAAGTGGCCGACGATGAGGATCTTCACGGCCGTCCGGACGCTGGCGCGCACGTAGCGCGGGTCGGAGCGGGACGGGTCAGAGGGCGGCGCGGAGTCCATCGAGCACCTCCTGAAGGAGCCGGGCCTTGGACTGCCGGGCGGCGGGCGCGGCCGCCCGGGTGGTGAGGTGCCCGCCGTCGACGAGGTCGGACAGCAGCACCTTGACGACCCCGACGGGCAGGCGCAGGTGCCCGGCGATCTCGACGACCGACAGCGCGCCGCCCCGGCACAGCGCGAGGATGCGGGCCTTCTCCGGGGACAGGCCGGTCCCCCCGGAACGAAGCGGCAGGTCGCCGGTGGCGATGACGAGCGTGACGAGGTCGAACACGTTGCGGGTCGGGTGCGCGCGGCCGCCGGTGACGACGTGCGGGCGCACCAGCGCGCGCTCGTTCCGGCGCGGGGTCATGCGGGACTGCCCGCGCCCGGACGCGGCGGGCTGGTCAGCTCCTTGCCCAGCCGCTGCACGAGCTCCTGGAGCCGGAACGACACGGTCTCCATGTCGACCCGCTGCGTCGCCGACACCGCGAGGTAGGCGCCGGGGCCGGCGGCGACGAGGAACACGTAGCCGTCGTCGAACTCGTTGACGGTCTGCCGCCAGGTGGTGCCGGGGTCCCCGCAGAACTCGGCGGTGCTGCGGGCGAGGGACTGCAGGCCGGCCATCCCGGCGGCCTGCCGCTCCGCCTCGTCCCGGCCGATCCGCTCGGAGTGCGCCATCAGCAGCCCGTCGGCCGACAGCAGGATCGCGTAGCGGGTCTCCGGCATGCGCAGCGCGTCGTCCAGCATCCAGCCGAGCCGGTTCGTACCGTCGTCCATCGAGCCGTTCCATCCCTCGTCGTCGGCTGCGGAGTTCATGGCCGCGGCTCCTTGCTGTCGGTGTCCGTGCCGTCCGGCGGCGTGGCGGCGCGGCCGGAGCGCGTCCCGCGCTGCCAGGCGCCGAGGCCGGCGGCGGTCTCCCGTGCCGGGCGGGCCGGCGGCTTGTCCCCGGGGGCGGGCGCGGCGGCGGGCTCGGAGGGCTCGGCGGGTGCGGCGGGCTCGGCCGGACGTTCGGCGACGGCGACGCGGCTCCGCTTGGGCAGCCCGCCGGGCGTCGAGGCGGCCGCGGTGGTCTCCGCCGCGCGGGACGCGGCCGCCGGTTCGGGCGCGCGTCCGTCCGGGACGGCGGTGAGCAGCGCGCTCGGCACGAACACCACGGCGCGCACGCCGCCGTAGGGGGACTGGCTGTCGACCGACACCCGGAACCCGTACCGGGCGGCGAGCACGCCCGCGACCGCGAACCCGACGCGGGGCGGGTCGCCGAGCCGGTGGATGTCCACCGAGGCGTCGCCGGACAGCAGCTCGGCGGCGCGCTGCAGCTCGTCGGCGTCCATCGCGACGCCCGCGTCGTCGATCGTGATCGCGACGCCGTTGTGCGCGGAGCGGAAGTTGACCTCGACGGCGGTGTCGGGGCGGGAATGCCGCGCGGCGTTGTCGAGGAGTTCGGCGAGCGTCAGCACGACCGGCTCGACGGCCCGGCTCGTCACCGCGCCGTTCAGCGTCCCCTCCAGGTTGACGCGCAGGTAGTCGCGGATGCGGGAGGTCGCGCCGCGCACCACATCGGTCAGCGTGGACGCCGACCGCTGCTGCCCCGGCCACGACCCGCACAGCACGGCGGTCGCCTGCGCGCGCCGCCCGAGCTGGGCGTTCATGTGGTCGATGCGGAGCAGGCCCTCCAGCACGTCCGGGTCGTCGTGGCGCTCCTGCATGTGCGAGATCGCGAGCTGCTGCTCGTTCGCGAGGCTCTGCACGGCGCGCATCATCGCGCGCAGCGTCGACTTCGCGGACCGGTCGGCGCGCTCCTGGACGCGCGCGGCGGACCCGGCGAACAGGTCGACCACGGTCTGCACCGCCTGGCCGTAGGCGGGGGCCTCGCGGTCCAGGTCGTGCAGCGGGCCGGCGACCCGGACGCCCGGGTTGGTGAGGGACTCCATCAGCTCGGGCAGCCGGACGTCCGCGAGGTGCCGCAGCTCCTTCTCGCGCAGGTCGAGGCCGCGGGCGAGCGCGGCGTTCTGCGCGCGGAGGGCAGCCGTCGCCTGGCGCTGGCGTGCCAGCAGGACGCCGGCGGCGATGCCGGCGCCCGCCACGATGACGAACGCCGCCACCAAGAGGAATTGCTCCATCAGATCCTCGGTGCAGAGGGGATTCGGGCGAGGTGGACCGGCCGCTGCGGCCGGGGGCTGGGGGAGTGGCGCCGAACAGGCCACAGAACCGGCACCGTAGGGCGGTTCGCGGGGGCGTGCTTGTGCTCGCGCGCAAGGAAGTTGCGGCCGGGCGCATCGCAAGATCACCCACAGTCTGAATCGCGTTACTTTCTGCTGGATTCACCTGTTTTGGGGGCGGTGATCGTACTACGCTCGGGCGCGCAAGTGATCATCGTGCCGGGCGCGGCGCGGACCGGCGGAAGGGCCTGCGGTGGACGACCTCGGCGGGCCGGACGGCGCCTACCGGCTCGTCCTGTACGGGACGGACCGCACCGAGCACCCCACCGCCGCGCACGCCGCCCCGGGCGCCGCGCCCGTCCCCGCGGGCGGCGGCTACCGGTTCCTGCTGCCGCTGCACGGCGAGCTGCTCATGCTCCAGGACGGCCGGGAGGCGCGGCTGCGCCCGGGGACGGGCGGCCTCGTCCCGCCGGCCGCGCCGCTGCGGGTCGTCCGGCGCGGCCCCGCCCGCGCGCTCGTCATGACGATCCCGGCGCACGAGCGGCTGAACCTGCCCGCCCGGCCGGTGACCGGCCTCGACCTGACCGCCGGCCTCGGCCGCGTCGTCGCCGACATGGTGCGGGCCGTCGGCGAGGAGCGCGCCACCCTCTCCGAACCGCAGTTCGACGCCGCCTGCGACCGGATCACCGAACTGCTGTGCCTCGTCCTCGCGGGCACCGGGCGGCCGCCGGCGACCGGCCATCTCGCCGAGGTCGAGGCGGTCGTGCGCCGGTACGTCCGCGAGCACGCCACCGACCCCGGCCTCACCGGAGCGGCGATGGCCCAGGACCTCGGCTGGTCGCTGCGGCAGATCCAGCTCGCCCTGCAGCGGGCCGGGACCACGCCCCGCGCGCTGGTCCGCGAGGAGCGGCTCCGGCTCGTCCGGGACCGGCTGCGCGACCCGCTCTTCCGCGGCGTCACCATCACCGACCTCGCCCACGCGACCGGTTTCTCCTCCGCCAGCGCCCTCAGCCACGCGTTCCGCCAGCGCTTCGGCGTCAGCCCCCGCGAACTGCGCCGCCGCACCGCCCGCCCCTGACCGTCCCGGCACGGATTGCCAACCCGCCCGCAGTGGTCCGGGGTTACCATGCCGCTGAGAACGGACCGGACGGGGCACGCACAGGTCAGGAGCGCCCGTGGACCTCGGCCCCCACCACCTCCGGATGATCGAGGCGATCGCGGCCACCGGCAGCATCAGCAAGGCCGCCGCGCGGCTCGGCCTCACCCAGCCCGCCGTCAGCACGATGCTCCGCCGCGTCGAGGGCCACCTCGGCGTGCAGCTGTTCGTCCGCTCCCCGGAGGGCGTCACGCCGACGCCCGTCGGCGCCGAGGTCGCGACCCGCGCCCGCGCCGCGCTCGCCGGGATCGACGACCTGAACGCCGCCCTCGCGCACCGGCACCGCGCGGCGATGCCGCTGCTGCGGATCGGGATCCAGGCGTGCCCGGCGCTGACCCGGCTCGGCGACCACCTCGGCGAGCTGAGCCCGCAGGCGCGGCTGCACCTGCGGGTCGACCCGGGCGGCGGCCGCATCCCCGCGCTGCTCGCGTCCGGCGCGCTCGACATCGGCCTGTTCCAGGAGCCGGTCGGCCATGATCCGCGCCCGCGCGACGGGCTGCGGCGGCTCGTCCTCGTGGCGTGCGAACCGGCACTGGTCGGCATGGCGTCGGCCAGCCCCCTCGCCGCCGGAGCCACCGTCGACCTCGGCGATCTCGCCGACCAGGACTGGCTGGACGACCCGCTCGACGACGGCCCGTGGCCCGCCTACTTCCGCGGCGTGTGCGCCGGGGCCGGGTTCCGGCCGCGGGTGCGGTTCTGGTCGACCGACTGGCAGATCTCCTCGTCGCTCGTCCGGTCCGGCCGCGCCGTCGGCATCTACCAGCCGACCGCCGGCCCCCGCGACGGGATCGCGTTCCGCCGCATCACCGGGGACCCGCTCGGGCAGCGCGTCGTGCTCGTGTGGCGCCCCGAGGCGGAACGGGCGGCGGGGCGGCTGCGCGGCCTCTTCACCGACGTCTACCTCGACCTCGTCCGGGCCCAGCGCGTGTACGGCGAATGGTGGGACGAGCATCCCGAGGCGCACCCGGAACTGCCCGCCGCCGGCTGAGCGCGGGTCCCGGGAACCCCCGGAACCCGCGCACGGGCCGCTAGTAGCCGCCCTTGCGGCGCCTGGCCGCGGCGATCCCCGCGGCCGTCACCGCCCCGCCCGCGCCGAGCGCCAGCAGAGCGGGTGCCGGGCCCCGATCCGGCGCCGGCTCGCCGATGCCGGTCGCGGGCGAGTAGCCGCCGAGCTTCCCGGACCGCTGGTACTCCGTCCCCGGGAGCTTGTCGGCATACCGGGCGTGGACGAGCCGCTGGTACGCCGCCACCGTCACGCCGCTCTCGCCGACCGACGTCCTGGCCGTGTCGTTGAGGGCGGTGACCCGGCCGTCCTTCAGCCGGTACCAGGCGTGGATCTGCGGCTCGGTGAACACCGTGCCGCCGTCCGCCCGCGCCGGGTAGGCCGCCTCGTCCGAACCGGAGATGATGTTCATGATCTTCCAGCTTCCGCCGGACCCGGTCAGCCACATCGTCGCGTGCTGCCCGCTCGCCGACGCCGCGCCGACCGCCATGTAGGCGAACGTTGCGACGGGGACGCTCCCACCCTTCACGAACGCCGGGTTCAGCGAGTACACCCGCCGGACCGGCGTCTCCAGCCGGGGCGCCTTGGCCCGCACCGCGGCCTTCGGGACGGACGGGCTGGTCAGCTGCCCCTTCTGGTGCTGGTCGAGGTGGACGAAGAACTCCCCGAGCCGCTGCTGGGCCGCAGCGGACCGGGCGGCCTCCGCGGCGCCGCCGCCAGCGGGCCCTGCGGCGCCGCCGCCGGAGGGCCCGGCGGCCATCGCCGCGTTCCCGCCCATCAGCACCGTCCCGCCGAGCACCGCCCCTGCGATGATCATCGTGCGCATCTCAACCCCCGATCCGGGACAGGGCCTGCCCCCAGCGGAACTGGTAGTTGCTGACGTAGCTGCTGTACGCCATCTCCCCGTACCGGGGACTGGACGGCCACGGGTCGCCGTAGGACACCGTCTGGCCCGAGTAGCCGTAGATGACCTGGGCGTGGCCGCCGCCGGCCGTCCAGTAGATGCCGGTCAGGATGGGCCGCTGCCCGTTGATCTCGCCCTGCACCGACGCGAACGACAGCGGGCCGGACACCTGGCCCGGGGACAGCCCGAGCGCCTGGAACGCCCGCTGGTCGTACTCCAGATAGCCGGCCTGGTTCGGGCAGTAGCTGCCGCGCGGGTAGCCGCGCCCGAGGTTGCAGAAGTCGTTCTGGCTGACGTTGCCCTTGCCGAAGAACGTGGCGATCGTCAGGCCGCTGGCGACCCAGCACCACTGGTTCTGCTGCTGCACCTGCTGCGTGATCGGCAGGTCCTGCGCCGAGGCGACCCCGGTCGTCGCCGCGAGGGTGGCCGCGGCCACTCCCGCGACTCCGGCCGCGAGCCGCCGGCGTGCCCGGGCGGGTCGGGTACGCGTTCTCATGTCTCCGCCGTTCTCCCGGCGCCGTGCGATGCCCCCCGCGCGACTCCCGTTGCCGGTGCCGGGGGGATTCCGGCCGGAGATCCCCGCGCGAGGGGTCCAAGGAACGCCACAAAAGTCGCACTGCCGGCCGAACCCCGGGAAATGCCAGCAGGCCATAACACGCCGGCATGCCCGGCCCTTTGTGCCCGGTGACATGGACAACCCGCCGCCCGGGGCGTTCACTCGTACCGTGGACGCCCCCCTCGACCGCACGCCCGCCGGCGCGCTGACCCGCTGGTCGGGCCTGAACTGCTCCGTCCTGTTCTGCGACATCGCCGGGTTCGGGGACCCGGCCCGCGACGACGAGGACCGCCAGGTCGTCCGCGACGTCGTCTACAACGTGCTGCTGTCGGCCCTGGAGGCCTCGGACGTCCCGCCCGCCGACATCTACCGCGAGGACCGCGGCGACGGCGCCCTGGTGATCGTCTCGCCCGCCGTCCCGACGGCGTCCCTGATCGACCCGCTCGCCGGGCACCTGGCCGTCGCCCTGCGCCGGCACAACCACCGCGCGAGCGCCGCCGTCCGCGTCCAGCTCCGCGTCGCCCTGCACGTCGGCCCGGTCACCCGCGACGCCGAGGGCCTGAACGGCCAGGCCATCATCCAGACGGCCCGCATCCTGGAGGCCCCCGTCCTCAAGGCCGCCCTCGCCGACAGGGGCGCCGACCTGGGCTTCATCGTCTCGCCGTTCGTCTACGACGCCTACGTGGCCCACCTGCACGGCCCGCTGGACCCGGCCGCCTTCGAACGCGTGACCCTCAAGGTCAAGGAGATGACCACCGAGGCCTGGATGTACCTGGCCGGCACCGCGACCCCGCCGGCCCGCCCCTCACCCGACCCCGACGGCCCCCAGGGAACCACCGTCTTCAGCGGCGACATCCAGATCCGCGGCGACCTCGTCCTCGGCAACAAGATCACCCACACCGACTGACTCCACCCCGCTCCACCCGGCCCCAGCCGGGCCCGCGTGCGGGGTCGGCGGGCGAGTACGGTGCCAACGTGGATCAGCGTGTGCGTTTGAGCAACTGGGCCGGGAACGTGACCTTCGGGGCCGTCCGGACGCATCGGCCGGAGTCGGTGGACGAGTTGCGGCGCGTCGTGGCGGGGAGCCGGCGGGTGCGGGCGCTCGGTAGCGGGCATTCGTTCAGCCTCGTCGCCGACACCGGCGGCGATCTCGTCCGGCTCGACGGGCTGCCGCCGCTGGTGGAGGTCGACGCGGCGCGGCGGGCGGCGACCGTCGCGGGCGGGATGCGGTACGCGGACGTCGCCGCGGAGCTGTACCGGAGCGGGCTCGCGCTGCCGAACATGGCGTCGCTGCCGCACATCTCGGTCGCCGGGTCGTGCGCGACCGGCACCCACGGATCCGGGGACGGGCTGCGGTGCCTGTCCGCGTCCGTCGCCGCGCTGGAACTCGTCGGCCCGGACGGCGACCTGGTCGAACTCCGGCGGGACGCCGACGCCGACTTCCCGGGGGCGGTCGTCGCGCTCGGTGCGCTGGGCGTCGTCACCCGGCTGACGCTGGACGTGGAGCCCGCGTTCGAGGTGGCGCAGAGCGTCCGGGTCGGTGTCGCGCTCGACGATGTCGTGGCCCGGTTCGACGAGGTCTTCGGTGCCGCCTACAGCGTCAGCGTGTTCACCGACTGGCGCGGCGAGGCGTCCGTGTGGCTCAAGTGCCGCGGCGGCGGGCCCGAGCCGGTGTGGGGCGGCGGGCGCGCCGCGCCCGGCCCGGTGCATCCCGTGCCCGGCATGGACCCGGCCGCCTGCACCGTCCAGCTCGGGACGCCCGGCCCGTGGCACGAGCGCCTTCCGC
Source organism: Spirillospora sp. NPDC047418 (assembly GCF_040643275.1). Taxonomy (NCBI): domain Bacteria; kingdom Bacillati; phylum Actinomycetota; class Actinomycetes; order Streptosporangiales; family Thermomonosporaceae; genus Spirillospora; species Spirillospora sp. NPDC047418. The sequence goes on along the minus strand of NZ_JBEYTW010000006.1, from coordinate 13,850 downwards.
ATTTCCGGCCGGAGCTGACCCCGAGCGCCGGGGAGGAGCTCCAGTCCGAGTGGTTCCTGCCCCGGGCGGCGGCGGCCGAGGCCATCGCGGAGGTCCGGCGGCTGGCCGAGCTGGTCGCGCCCGTCCTGCACATCTCCGAGATCCGGACCGTCCGCGGCGACGATCTCTGGCTGAGCCCGGCGCACGGGCGCGACTCGGTGACCCTCCACTTCACCTGGCGCGACGACCCCGCCGGGGTGCTGCCCGTGGTGGGCCGGCTGGAGGAGCGGCTCCTCCCGCTGGGCGCCCGGCCGCACTGGGGCAAGGTCAGCGCCGCGCCCGCCGCGGAGGTCATTTCCGGCTACGAGCGCGCACCCGACTTCGCCCGGCTGGCCCGCGAACTGGATCCCACCGGCAAGTTCGGCAACTCCTTCGTGGACGCGCTCTTCCCACCCGCTTAGCCGCCCGGCCGCGTGACCTGGTCGTCGACGAGAGCGATTGCGCGCGTCTCGGGAACTCCCAGCATCAGCAGGCTCGTGATCGCCGCCGCTCGGGCGCCGAGGGGACCGTTCGACAGGTCGCTGTCCGCGATGGCGAACACGGCGCCGTAGGCGACCTGGCTCAGAATGCCCGCCGGCAGGTGCTGTGCGAACACGTCGGTGTCCTGGCCCCGTTTCACGAGGTCGGCGAGGAGTTCGTCGAGTGGCCCGAGCAGGCCGTGGATCGCCTCGCCGTACTCGCCGCGGCGCAGTGCCAGCAGCACTCGGTACCGGTGCGCCACCGGCCAGAGGCGGGCAACGAATTCGGCCCACGTCGCGTCCGCTTCCGCGCCGGAGGCGTTGACTTCGGTGAGCACGGCCGTCATCTCCGTGACGGCCCGTTCCGTGAGTGTCCGGACCAGGTCGAGGCGCGAGGGGAAATGGCCATAGACGGTGCGGCGGACGACGCCGGCAGCGGTCCCGATGTCGCCCATTCCGGCGTCGGGGTTCTCTCCCAGCACGTCGAGGGCGACGTCGAGGATGCGGTCGCGTGTCTCGGTCATCGAGCGCACGCGGGAGGACTCGGTGGGCACGACACCATCGTTGCACACCGGTGTGAAGCGAAGTACACTGCACACCAGTGTGCAATGGACAGTTGCGCTGTGCCTCACAGCCGAGGAGAAGGCAATGACCGCACCGACGCCACCCACCTCGTCCCTCGTCCGCCCGTTCACCGTCTCGATTCCGGATTCGGAGATCGACGACGCCAAGCAGCGACTGGCCAGAACTCGATGGCCGGATCCGGAAACGGTGGGCGACTGGTCGCAAGGGGTTCGGGTGGAGAACGCCAGATCTCTGGTCGACTACTGGGAGCGCGGCTACGACTGGCGGCGCCTCGAGTCCGAACTCAATCACTTCCCCCAATTCCTGACCGAGATCGACGGGCTGGACATCCACTTCGTCCACGTCAGGTCCAAGAATCCCAACGCGATGCCGCTGATACTCACGCATGGATGGCCGGGCTCGATCGTCGAGTTCCTGAAGCTGATCGGCCCGCTGACCGATCCGGTTTCGTTCGGAGGAGACGCCGCCGATTCATTCGACGTCGTCATCCCGTCGCTCCCCGGGTTCGGGTTCTCCCAGAAGCCCACGGAGACCGGGTGGACGGTATCGCGCGTCGCAAGCGCGTGGGTGGAGCTGATGAAGCGTCTCGGCTACACGAGATGGGCCGCGCAAGGCGGCGATTGGGGTGCCGTCGTCACCACCGCCCTCGGAGCCATGCGACCTGAGGGGCTTCTCGGAATTCATCTGAACAGCCAGTACGCCTTTCCCGCACAGATACCCGACACCTTGTCGCCCGAAGAGCGCTACGCCGTGGAGAGCCTCGCCCTCTACACCGGCGATCTCGGTGGGTCGAACCACCTTCAGCGCACGAAGCCGCAGACCGCCGGATTCGCCCTGGCGGACTCTCCCGCCGGTCAGGCAGCCTGGATCTACGAGAAGTTCCAGTCCAAGACCGACAACCACGGGCTCGCCGAAGACGCCATCGGCATCGACGACATGCTCGACGTGATATCCCTCTACTGGTTCACCAACAGCGCGGCGTCGTCCGCCCGCATCTACTGGGAGAACAAATCGGCTACTCTCGCCGGCCCGAAGCTGACGCTTCCGGTCGCGGTGACCGTCTTCCCGAGGGACATCCCACGCCTGCCGCGAAGCTGGATCGAGGACACCTACAGCAATCTGATCCACTACGGCGAGGCCGACAAGGGCGGGCACTTCGCCGCCTTGGAACAGCCCGAGATCCTGGTCAGCGAAATCCGCACCGGCCTGCGCGCCCTTCGTTCCTGACACCAACGCCGGCGGCGAGCGCCTCTCCTGACCGGGGTCCGGTCAGGAGAGGAGGTCGCGCAGTTCCCGGACGGCCTCGCGGAGCCGGTTCGCGAACGTGTACATGGCGTCCGCGACCGGCTGCGGGGTGCTCAGGTAGACGTTGAAGCGGTCCGGGAGCAGGACGTAGGCGACGCCGATGCACTGCTCGCTCGTGGAGCCGAACCCGAAGTACCGGATACTGGCGGACGGCGCCGAGCTGGTGCTGAGGTAGTCGTCCCGCATCTTGAGCCAGCCGGGCGTCTCGAAGAGGGTCGGCGGCCCGGTGACGCCGAGTTCGGCGCCGCGTCGCTCGGCGATCAGCTGCAGCTCCCACAGGTGCTGCTCGGGGGCCTGTCCGGCCTGGCACTCCTTGGCCCGCCGGACGTGCGCCTCGGCGGCGGCGCGGAAGGCGTTCCGGCGGGCCTCGGGGCCGGCCACCGGGTCGTCCATCACCTCGGCGAAGCGGAGCACCTCCGGCGTGATGACGCGCATCGCCTCGGTGCGCCCGTGCCGGTACTGGCGGGTGGCGATCGACTCGTAGGTGGTGCCGGTGAGGCCCTTCGCGCGCCGGTGAGCGAGCTGGTAGGCCATCTGGACGAACGCGTCCGGGGACGTCTTCAGCCGCTTGGCCTCGGCGGCGCCGAAGTCGTCGAACGAGACGGTCGTCGTGGCGGTCGCGGCGGCGTACCCGGCGAAGGAGGCCGCGGCGTCGTCGATGTCGCGCCGCATGGCGTCGTCCAGCACGAACTCGATCGGCTCGATGACGGGCAGGCCCTGCGACACGGCGCCCGACCGCCGGGACAGCTCCCCGGGCGACGCGCCGAGCAGCGCGTCCACGAAGCTGAGGATCGTGGTGCCGTCCAGGCCGCAGTGCTCGACGTTGATGCCGGCGGTGCCGTCGCCGAACACGATGAACGACACGGCCTTGTCGAACCAGCGGTTGCCGCTGTCGCCGTGCAGCAGGTGGTCGCAGGCGTCCAGGGTGCCGGCCGGGGTGAAGTCCTCCAGGCAGACGCAGAACAGCGCGGTCTCGATGGCGTCGAGGGCGTGGCCGTTGCCGAGCGCCAGCAGCGCGTCGCGGCTCGCCGCCCACTCGGCGCGCGCCTTGGTGGTGAGGTGCCCGGTGGACGGCTCCGCCGCGGCCTCCGCCTTCATGATCGTGCCGAGGCCGGCCCGCAGCTCCTCCAGGCTGTGCGGGCGCCCCTCCGGGCCCAGCACGTCCATCCGGATCATGTTGCCGCGGAAGAACACCACGATGTGCCGGGCCTCGGACGGGCCCGGCCACGCGTCGGTGTAGGGCGCCCGGACGGTGTCCTGCCGGGTGCCGGGGATGCGCGTCGTGGAGAACAGGAACCGGTTCTGCACCATCGACAGCGGGCGGCCGCGCTGCATCGCGGGCGGGACGCGCTCCTCGTCCAGCCGCAGCTTGTAGTCCAGCGCCCCGGCGATGAGCCCGGCGGCGCGCTCCACCTGCCCCTCGGGCGACTCCTTGAACAGGAAGAAGAAGTTCGCGTTCAGCGCGATCCGGTCGCGGCGGCCGAGGTAGCGGTACGGCCAGAACGTGTCGAGCCAGCTGTGCACGCCCTCGGCCGCGTCGTAGCGTTCGAGCGCCGCGTGCAGCCGGCGGCCGGGGCCGTCCGGGCGGACGAACGCGGCGAGCGCCGACTCCGTCCGGGCCCGCTCGTCGTCGGTCAGCAGCGGCCCGCACCATTCCATGAACCGCTCGCAGGTCGCGTCGAGCGTGGGCAGCGGCACGCGCGGCAGGCCCGCCTCGTTGCCGAAGGTGCGGGACGAGAGTTCTTCGCTGGCGTTCACTTCGTTCCTCGTGTCGTCGATGCGTTGACCGCTAGCCGATGCGTTGACGCCGGCGCGTCAGCCGCGCGGGCGGGAGATGTAGAGCTGCGCGTAGTACCAGCCGCCGGCCTCCAGGCCGGACGGGTCGACTCCGATGTCCAGGAGGCTGTCCAGGACGGACGCCTGCTCCTCGTTCGTCGCGAACCGCCGCTGCCGGAACAGGCCGTCGCGGCGGACGGTCTCGTAGCCGGCGGCGGCGAGGACCTCGCCGATGGGGTCGAACGGGAACATGCGCAGGATGAAATGCGCCATCCACGGCAGGCGCCCCTCCTGCGAGCCGATGATCCGGGAAATGGTGCGTTCGGTGACGTAGCCGAGGCAGCCGGTGGAGATGACCAGGTCCGCCGCCGCGAGCTGCGCGCGCTGCTCCCCGGTCGGTTCACGGTTCTCCAGGTCGGCGTGGACGGCGCCGTCGAGGAATCCGGCGTCGAGCGCATAGGAAAGGGCGCTTTCCGACGCGTCCAGGCCGAGGAAGCGGACGCCGTTCGCGGGTTCCCCGGAATCGGTCAGCTCCCGGTCGCGGGCGAGCAGCGTGTCGCGCGTCTGCCGGTCGGCGTGCCGCCCGCTGTAGCGGTCGTACAGTTCGGCCATCGTCGCGCCGTGCTTCACCAGGGCCGCGTTGATGCCGTACGAGCAGCCGATGTCCAGCACGGTCGGGACCGGGACGCCGCGCGTTTCCCGGTATTCGGCGATGAGCCGCTGGAAGTGCGGTTTCGCCAGTTCCGGGATGTTGTAGTCGAGGCCGCGGAGGGTGCCGAAGTAGGCGCGGGGGTCGGGCCGCGTGTAGATGTGGTCGAGCGAGATCTTGCCTGTCGTGTCGACGCGCAACAACGGCCTCCTAGTCGAGCAGCTGGTCCACCCGGACGGCGCGCCCCTCCGCCGCCAGGTGCTCGGGCAGGACGCGGCCGAAGAGCTGCCTCGTGCGCGCGACGCTGCCGATGACCCCCGGGCGCTCGCTGTAGGCGAAGATCGCCGTGTGCCGCGCCGTGTCCCCCCGGACCGCGGCGACCCTGTGCAGCGAGTACCGCCCCTGGAACAGCTGCAGGTCGCCGGGCCGCAGCGCGAGCCGCCGGACGAGGCGCTCGCCGCGGCCGGTCAGCACGTCCCGGACGTCGCCGAAGTTCTCCCGCTCCGCCGTCCTGATGTTCGGGCAGTACTCGAAGACGCCGCCGTCGTCCGGCTCCTGCGTGAGCAGGCTGACGGTGAACTCGTTGGTGTCGAAATGCCAGGGATGCTCCATCCCGGGCTTGACGACGTTGAGGACCAGGCCCGACAGCGGGTCGTCCAGCTCGTGCACGCGCGGCAGCCCGAAGCAGCTGGCCACGAACCGCTGGAACAGCCCGCTCGAATAGAGCCGCTGGACGATGGAGCCGGCCGGGATGCGGTCGCGGGCGACGAACGCGTTGCCCCGCTCGACGGTGATCCGCCCCGGATGGCCGTCCGGCAATGGCGTATCGACATCGATGTTGTAGGCGTTGACCGTTTCGACGTCATAATGGGCGGACGGCGCGATCTTGGAACATTCCGCACGCAGCGTCTCCCGCAATGCGGGACGAATGAAGTCGGGCAGCACGCAGCACCCCGATTTCGCCAGCTCGTCCCGTGTCCGGGAGACCATGGCGTTCCAGGCGGCACCGCCCGGCTCGGCCAGCGGATGGCGTTCCGTGTCGGCCACCTGTGCGAGAGCCTCCGCCGCGCCCATAGCGTTCCCTCCGCTTCGCCGAACCCCAGACGGGTTTTAGCACAGTCCTTCCGGGAATTCATGGCACGCCTTTCCGGAGCGGTTTGTCAGAAAACGATAAGCCCGGCCCGTGACCTGTGCCTTCGAACGTTCCCGGCCCGGAGCGCGCCGCTCCGCAGGTGTGGTCCATCTCACCCGCCGCGCGCCGGGCCGTCCAGCGGGTAGGGACGGCCGCGTGGGGGCGGCGAGAGGGGGCGGCGAGAGGGGGCGGCGAGAGGGGGCGGCCATGCAGACCTTCCTGCCGTACGCGGACTTCGCCGCGACGGCCCGGGTCCTGGACCGGCGCAGGCTCGGCAAGCAGCGCGTCGAGACGATCCAGGTGCTGCGCGCGCTCACGGTGCCCGGGTACGGCTGGCGGCACCACCCGGCGGCGCTGATGTGGACGGGCTACGAGGAGGCGCTCGTCCGGTACGGCCTGGAGATGTGCGACCGGTGGTGCGGCCTCGGCCACGCCGACACCTGCGCCGGGACGCTGGCGGCCGATCTCGCCGCCGCCCGGGGCGTGCGGAACCCGCGCGGCCAGCGGCGCCTCGCGGCGGCCGGGGAGGTGCCGCCCTGGCTGGGCGACCCGGCGTTCCACCGCAGCCACCGCTCGGCGCTCGTCCGCAAGGACCCCGGTTTCTACCGGCCCCTGTTCCCCGGCGTGCCGGACGACCTGCCCTATGTCTGGCCCGGCTCCGACCGGATGCCTCATGGGGACGGTGATGACGGGTAGGAACCCGCGGGACGGCGCGGACGACGGGCCCCGGGAGGACGGTGCACCGATGCTGAGGGAACTGGTGGCGGAGAGCCACCTGATGTCCATGGAGCAGTTGCCGGGCGCGGCCGCCCGGCACGCCGCCGGCGTCGGCCTGCACGACGTGGTGATCTACGTCGCCGACCTCCAGCAGAACGTACTGCGGCTGCTGACCGGGCGGGGCCCGGACGCCGGCGGCGAGCCCGGCGCCGAGAGCCCGGAGCTGAAGATCGAGGGCACCATCGCGGGCCGCGCCTACCAGACCATGGCGCCGGTGGTCGGGCAGGTGTTCGACGACGGGACCTGCCAGTACTGGCTGCCGATCCTCGACGGCACCGAGCGGCTCGGGACGGTCCGGGTCACCATCGGCCGGGACGACCGGCGGTGCCGGGACGACGCCGAGTACCTGGCCGGGATGATCGCCCTGATCATGGTCAGCAAGGGCCCCTACAGCGACTCGTTCTCCCGGCTGGTGCGGACGCGCGAGATGACCGTGTCGGCGGAGATGCAGTGGCGCCTGCTGCCGCCGCTGACCTTCGCCAACGACCAGGTCGTCATCAGCGCGGCGCTGGAGCCCGCCTACAACCTGGGCGGCGACACCTTCGACTACGCGCTGGCGGGCGACACCGCGCACTTCGGCGTCTTCGACGCCATGGGGCACGACACCGCGGCCGGGCTGACCTCCAGCCTCGCCGTCGCCGCGTTCCGCAACCACCGGCTCCGGGGCACCGACCTCATCGGGGTCGGGCGGGGGATCGAGGAGGTGCTGGCCGAGCAGGACAGCAGCGGACGCTTCGTCACGGCGGTCCTCGCGGAGCTCGACCTGCGGTCCGGTGTGCTCTCCTGGGCGGCCTACGGCCATCCCCCGCCGGTCATCATCCGCAAGGGGCGCTGGGTGACCACGCTCGAATGCCGTCCGGGCACGCCGCTCGGCACCGGCCTCGGCATCGTCCCGAAGGTGTGCACCGAGCAGCTCGAACCGGGCGACCGCATCCTGCTCTACACCGACGGCATCGTGGAGGCCCGCGACCCCGGCAAGCGGGAGTTCGGGCTGCACCGGTTCGTCGACTTCATCATCAAGCGGGAGGCCGACGGGCTGCCGGCCCCCGAGACGCTGCGGCGCCTCATCCACAGCATCCTGGCGCACCACGCGGGACGGCTGGACGACGACGCCACCGTCCTGCTGCTGGAATGGCACGGCTGGTCCGGACGGAAGGCCGCCCTGGACGCGATCCGGCAGACCTGACCCCTCCGGCCGCCGCGCGGTCACCCGGTGCTCGGGTCACCCGGTGCTCGGGTCAGCCGGTGCTCGGGTCAGCCGGTGCTCGGGTCAGCCGGTGCTCGGGTCAGCCGGTGCGGAGGGCGTGCAGGAGCATCGGGTACGCCTGGTGCAGGTCGCGCTGCCAGTACGGCCAGTCGTGCTGCCCGTCGAAGAACCGGGTGGTCACCGGGATGCCGAGGGCGTGCAGCCGGTCCGCGAACGCGTGCGCGTTGTCGTCGGCGGCGGCCTCCACCGGGTCGGTGAACGGCAGCCCGCCGAGCGAGCCCGCCCTGCCGTTGCCGCTGGCCACCCACAGCCGGACGCCGCGCAGCCGCCCGGCGATGTCGGCCGGGTTGTGCGCGCGCCAGATCGCGGCCTGGTCGTCGGGGTCGCCCCAGACGCGCCGCCAGTCGGTGCCGGGGCAGGCCAAGGACGGGCCCCAGCCGGTCGAGTCGTCGCCCGGCTCGTGGCCGTAGAGCGTGTCGACGTACCCGCTGAACGAGGCGGCGGCCCGGAACATGCCGGGGAACCGGGCCGCGTACAGCATGGCCCCGAGACCGCCCATGGAATTGCCCGCGATGACGCGCTTCGTCCCGGCGTGGTAATCGCTTTCGAGGATGCGCCGGAGTTCGGTCATGTGGAACGTCTCCCAGCGCGGGGAGCCGCCGTTCCCGTAGTTCCACCAGTCGGAGTAATTGCCGCAGCGGCCGCCGTTCGGCATGACGACGATGACGCCGCTGCGCGCGGTGAGGTCCGCGACGTCGGTGTCGCGCGTCCAGGCGGTGTAGTCGTCCACGCCGCCGTGCAGCAGCCACAGGGTGGGCCAGGTGCGGTGCGCGTCCTTCGACCAGCCGCGGGGGAGCAGGAGGCGGACCTTCTGGTCGCCGTCCATGGCCGGGGAGTCGATGGTCAGGTCCACGGTGCGGGACGCGACGGACGTCTCGGCGACGACCCGCGCGCCGGTGCCGGCGACCGCGGTGGAGCGATCCACGAAGGGGGACGGGATGAGCAGGACGAAGGCCCCCAGCCATGCGGCGGGGGTGATGCGACGGAGCAATGCGGGGCCTTCCGGGAACACCGGCAGAGGGTCGCGCCGGCCGTGGGGAAAGGGAGTGCCGGATACGGCCTATTTCTCCCCTTATGCTGAGTAGATTCCCGCCGATCGCGCCTCTGAAGCGCAAGGCAAAAATTGTATAAAATGCATTTCCCCGGGGCCGGGTACGCGGACGCCGGATGCCCGGCGCGGGCATCCGGCGTCCGGTCCGGGCGGGGTCAGGCGTCCGGCATCGGCTGCGGCGCGGGGCCCTGGACGTAGCGGACGGCCCACCGCACCAGCGTGCGGCCGAGGCCGTAGAAGATCAGCGCCAGCCCCGCGATCGGCAGCACGAGCAGCAGGATCTGCAGCCCGGAGGTGACCAGTTCCAGCGCTCCCGCCCCCGCCGACGCCTCGGCCGCGAGCCGGCGGATCATCCACCAGTCCTTGGCGATCAGGCCGGGGATCTGGGTGGTGATGAGGCCGATCTGGAACACCAGCATCGGGATGACGGTCAGCACCCACAGGGTGACGAAGATCTGCGGCCGGCGCTTGAGTTCGTTCAGCCGGGCGTCGGCCGGGCGGCGCAGCAGCGTCCGCTTCAGGATCGGCCCGATGTACTTGAACAGGTCGGGGATCCCGACCAGGTCCGACATGATGTAGTACCCGTCGAACCGCAGCGTCGGCAGCAACTGCTGGATCATCTCGAAGTTGACGTACAGCACGGCGACCAGCAGCGGCTCGAAACCGGTCTGCAGGTACACCAGTGTCAGCCCGACCACGAAGATCGAGTTGAAGTACACGCCGGCGAGGTCGGCGCGCAGCCGACCGGCGCGGCCGAGCCGGTAGGACTCGGTGATGTCGGTGTAGAACGCCGGCCACACCAGGTAGAGCCCGCAGCCCATGGCGCCGGGCCGCACGCCCCCGTAGCGGCAGGCCGTGGCGTGCCCGACCTCGTGGAACGCGCACGAGGCGACCCCGAGCGCCATGACCAGCAGGATGCTGACCGGGTTCATGATCGCCAGCGAGATCGCGTCCGACATCGACCGGGAGCTGAGCAGCCAGCCCTCGCTCACCAGGAACACGGCGATCATGGCCGCCATCACCACCGGCCGGAACAGCCATCCGAACAGCCCGCCGACGAACCAGGTGAACGACTCGGGGAACACCGCGATCTTGAACCGCAGCGCCAGCCACGGGTCGGACTTCGCCAGCGGCGCGGGCGTCCCGTCGCTGTAGGTCGTGACCCCGAGCGGCGCGAGCTTGCGGTCGACGAGGTAGACGACCTGCTCGGCGGTAAGCCGGGCCCCGGCCTCCTCGGTGACCGCGTCCGCCACCCGGTCGAGCGCCTCCTGCACGTCGGCGTCCGCGAGGTCGCGGTTCTCGTGCAGCGCCTTCGCCACCGTGAACAACAGCGGCGGCAGCCGGACCAGCTGCCGGTTGGGCAGGTAGACGAGCTGGGGCGTCTCCCGGTAGCCGGAGTTCCTGAACTCGCCGACGAGTTCCGCGCCGTCGGTGAGCGCGGGCAGGGTGAGGGCCGGCGGCTCGCCGGCCACGGCCGGCATCGCTGGAGTGCTCATCAGTGCTGAGCGACTGCGGTGGCCGGTACGCAGCTGAGCGTGGAGTAGGCCGGCTGCGCCAGCAGGCCCGTCCCGAGCAGGCCGGTGGTGCCCGGCGAGTAGGTGGCCTGGCAGGCGTACATGACGACCGTGGAGCCGTGGCCGTCGCCGCGCGGCACCGACATGGCGAGCCGCGGCGGCAGGATCTCCGCGTCGAGCCGATCGAGGTCGGCGTAGCTGAGTATCTGAGGGTCTTCGATGCTCATGTGACAGCTTTCGCGTGGACGGAGTAAGGGGGAAGGGCTGGCAGAAGATCGCCAGCCCTTCCCTTGGCGAGCCGGAACCCGCCGTTACATCGAGGCGACTCAGCCGTTGTTGGCGATCGCCGTGCCCGGCAGGCAGCTGTGGGTGCTGGTCGGGTTCTGGGACGCGATGCCCAGCGCCGACAGGAGGCCGGCGTTCTGCTGGTTGTTCACGACCGAGCAGGACTGCTGCGACAGCACGGTGCTGTCGTCGCCGCCGCCGTGGCCGCCGTTGAGGTTGAAGTTGTGGTTGTCGTCGGCGCCGCCCCCGACGAGGAGGGTGGACAGCACGGCGCGCTCCGGCAGGACCTCGCCGGCCATCATGTCCAGCTCGGTGTAGCTGAAGGACTTCATGTGGTTCCTTTTCTTCCTTGTCACGCCCGGATCTCAAGGTGGATACCGGATGTCCCTTCCTCGCTACGGGTATCGCAGCAAGGTAGCTCTACGTATAGCAGATGTGACGCACCGTGGCCAAGTACGGGGGGCCCGGGAGCGATCTCGCGTCGTTTCGCGTGCCCGCGCATGACGGTCCCGTGCTGGGTAGGACGCCACTGTCCACGCATGATCAGGAGGAGAGCGCATGGCCGACAACAGCTTCAGCATCGACGTGGCGGCGATCCGGGAGCGCGCCCGCGCGAAGATGACCGACGGTCCGGTGACCGAGAACTACGGCAGGAGCCCCGAGGAGGTCATCGGCGTCCTCAACGACGTCCTCGCCACCGAGATCGTCTGCTGGATGCGCTACGCGAGGCACGCGATCAGCGCGACCGGCATCGACCGTGCGCAGGTCGCCGCGGAGTTCACCGAGCACGCCGACGAGGAGCGCGACCACGCGATGCGCGCCGCCGAGCGCATCAGCCAGCTCGGCGGCGACCCCGACTTCGACCCGAAGACGATCGCCGAGCGCTCCCACACCACCTACGTGACGTTCGACGACAACGACCTCAAGAGCATGCTCAAGGAGAACCTCGTCGCCGAGCGGATCGTCATCGAGTCCTACCAGGAGATCATCCGCTGGCTCGGCAACGGCGACGTCACCACGCGCCGCATCATGGAGCACATCCTCGCCGAGGAGGAGGAGCACGCCGACGACCTCATGGACCTCCTCGGACAATGACGCCCGCTTGACGATTCGGGGCCGCCTCGCGGGTATGCGAGGCGGCATGGAATTCGGATACTCGCTGCTCTGCGAGCAGACACCGCCCAAGCAGCTCGTCACCGACGGTGTCGAGGCCGAGGAGTCCGGCTTCGACTACCTCACCATCTCCGACCACTACTTCCCGTGGCTGGAGGAGCAGGGCCATTCGGCCTACGCGTGGTCCGTGCTCGGCGCGCTCGCCCACGCGACCCACCGCGTCCCGCTGATGACGCTGGTCACCTGCCCGACCATGCGCTACCACCCCGCCGTCGTGGCGCAGAAGGCCGCGACGACGGGCGTGCTGTCGGACGGCCGGTTCATCCTCGGCCTCGGCGCGGGCGAGAAGCTGAACGAGCACGTCGTCGGGCGGGACTGGCCTCCGGTGGACGTCCGGCACGAGATGTTCGAGGAGGCCGTGGAGATCATCCGGGCCCTGTTCGGCGGCGACTACGTCAACTACCGCGGCCGGCACTACCGGGTGGACTCGGCCAAGCTCTACGACGTGCCGGACCAGCCCGTCCGGATCGGGATGGCCGCGTTCGGCCCGCAGGCCGGGCGGCTGGCGGCCCGGCACGCCGACATGCTGGTCTCCGACCAGCCCATCGGCGCCGTCGCGGACCTCTTCCGCCGCGAGGGCGGCGCGGGCAAGCCCGCCTACGGGCAGATCCCCGTCGCCTTCGGCGACGACTACGAGGAGTGCAAGCGGCGCGCCCACCGCATCTGGAAGTTCTCCGCTCCGGCCTGGAAGGTGATGGCGGAGCTTCCCGGTCCGGTGAACTTCGAGGCGGCGACGAGGACCGTCCGTCCCGAGGACGTCGCCGAGTCCGTGCCGTGCGGCGACAACATCGACGACTACGTCCAGGTCGTCCAGCAGTGGGCCGACGCGGGCTTCACGCACGTGTCGTTCTGCCAGTCCGGTCCGGACCACCAGAAGGACTTCCGCACCTGGGCTGAGGCCGACCTCCTCCCCGTCCTCCGCGAACGCTTCGGCTGACGGCCCGGGGCCGCCGGAGTGGGCCGCCGGACGGATGGTTGCTACATGTAACGAGTTCTCATGGGCGGGGGGATCTTAACGGACGTTCATTACAGCCTGTTGCGGACGCCCTAAGAAAAGGAAAGCAGATGATCTCCTGCCGATCGTTGACCGGCCGGGGAATTTTTCTTATCTTCTGGATAGAACGCGTTCTACTTGGAGTCGGTGCCCGCGTGATGAAGCGAGACGGCGTCCGGCTCCCGGCCCCCCGATTCGGTGCCGCCACGCCCCTTGGCCAGGGCGGGGCGGGCGCAGGAGGCGGTGGGGCACCCACCCCGTAATCAGGGTGCAGGCGCGACGCCCACCGTTCGAAATGAGGACTCCCTTGTCCCGCATCAAGAAGCCGGCCGCGATCGCCTCGATCACGGCCGCGGCCGCCGTCGCCGTCGCCATGACCGCCACCCCCGCGCTGGCCTGGACGGCCGGCGACTTCACGGCCACCCTCAACGGGAACATGACCATCAACGCGGGAATCTCCGCCACCTGCACCAGCTCGACCCTGTCCGGCACGATCGCCTCGGACGGCACGCTGTCCATCACCTCGGCCTCCGTCGGCGGCTGCGGCGTCACCGTCACGCCGCAGAACCTGCCGTGGAGCGGCAAGCTCGACGGCGGCGTCGCGACCATCAACGGGTTCGCGATGAGCGCCATCGGCTGCACCTACGGCGGCAACCTGGCCGGCACCTTCACCGGCTCCGACCTGCCGGTGACCGCCACCTTCGCCGACCAGACCGTCAACAAGACCGATGGCTGGTTCTGCCCCGACCCCGCCACGGTGACCCCAGCTGAAGTCATGGAAACTACTGCGCAGGCTCCGCTGCAGCCCCGGCAAGGCCGGCCACCTGGTCAAAGCCATTGCCGTC